>DASZQQ010000025.1:0-29111 GCA_035549595.1 Caulobacteraceae bacterium | reverse complement strand
ATCGCCCGGCCGACGAGGCCGGTGGCGATGTTGAACACCAGCGAGAAGACGAGGATCGGCGCCGAGAGCTGCACCGCCAGGGCGAAGCTGCCCGAGAAGGTCTGGATCGCCAGGTTGGTCGCGTCGTGCACCGGCAGCGGCTTGAACACCGGGAACAGGGTGTAGGACCGGGCGATCGCGGCGATGAACATGTGGTGCAGATCGGTGGTCATGATCAGCACCACGCCCGTCAGCGACAGGAACGAGGCCAGCGACGAACCCTGCTGCGCCTGGGCCGGGTTCACGGTCTGGGCGAAGCTGAGGCTGGTCTGGATCGACATGATCTCGCCCGCGGTCGCCAGGGAGCCCAGGAACATGCGCAGGATCGCCCCGATCATCAGGCCGATCAGCACCTCCTTGATCACCGCGCCGAAGAGGCCGCCGCCGGTGTCCGGCAGGGGGCCGAGGGCCGGGGCCGCGACGGGCCCCACGACCATCGCCACCAGCAGGGCGAAGCCGAGCCGGACCTGGGCGGGGGCCGGCTGCTCGCCGAGGCCCGGGATGGTCATGACCATGGCGCCGACCCGCGCGAACACGAGGCCCGCGACGTAGACCTGCTGGGCGGCGGCGTAGGACTCCACCCCCCGGCGCCCTTCAGAGCCCGGCGATGCGCGCGGCGATGTGGCGCATGAAGCCGCTCATGAGCGCGCCCATGAACGGCAGGAAGATCAGCAGGGAGACGAAGATCGCGACGATCTTCGGGGCGTAGATCAGCGTCGCTTCCTGGATCTGGGTGAGGGCCTGGAAGAGACCGATGCCCACCCCGACCACGAGGCCGACGATCAGGATCGGCGCGCTGAGCTGAAGGGTCAGCCAGATCGCGTCGCGGCCGATGTCGAGCACCTCGGCGCCGTTCAGAAGCGACTCCAAAATCAGGGGAAATTCCGCCCCGAACAGTCGCCCGACATGGTTAACCGGTCGTTAACGAGCCGCCAGGCCGACCCTCCGCGCGAGGGCTGCGGCGGCGTCGTTCGGCGTCGCCTTCGCCTGGTCGCGGTCGACGCTGTAGTTGGCCTCGCGCATAGCCTCGACGGGTATCTGGCCGATCAGCGGCGTCAGCGCGGCGAGGAAGCGCGC
Organism: Caulobacteraceae bacterium; assembly: GCA_035549595.1. Lineage (GTDB taxonomy): Bacteria > Pseudomonadota > Alphaproteobacteria > Caulobacterales > Caulobacteraceae > Acaudatibacter. The sequence goes on along the minus strand of DASZQQ010000025.1, from coordinate 27,995 downwards.
ATCGCCCGCCCGCTTCGGCGAGACCAGGATCACCGCGTCGTACGGCGGGATGGCGCCCTTCGGGTCGGTGAGCGTCACCAGGTGGTCGGCGGCGATGCGCCCGTCGCTGGAGAAGGCCGAGATCACGTCCGCCTCCCCGTCCGCCAGCGCGCGGTACATGAACGTCGGCTGGTAGCTGGTCTGGCGGCCGAACGACAGATGGTAGGCGTCGCGGATGCCCGCCCACTCGGGGCGCGACAGGAACTCCAGGTCGGCGCCCAGCTTCAGGTCCGGCGCGTGGGCGGCGAGGTCGTCGATCGAGCGGATGCCGAGCGCGGCGGCGCGGTCGGCGCGCATGGCCAGGGCGTAGGCGTTCTCGAACCCGAGCGGGCCCAGGACGACGACGCCGTCGCGGCGCTTCAGCTCGGCGGTGAGCTCGGCCAGCACCGCGGCCCGCCCCGGATTGTCCTTGCGCTTCAGGACGTTGGTCCAGAGCGTTCCGGTGTAGTCGACATAGACGTCGATCTCGCCGGCGGCGAGGGCGCGGTAGGCGGTGGCGCTGCCGAGGTCCTCCTTGCGGGTGACCGTGGCGCCCTGGCCTTCCAGGCGCGCGGCCATCAGCTCGGCCAGGATGTATTGCTCGGAGAAATTCTTGGCCCCGACCACATAGGCCGCGTGCGTGGGCATGGCCACCAGCGGCGAGAGCCCCGCCGCGATCCCGACCACGAGGCCGATACCGCCCGCCCAGATCCGCCACGGGGAGCGCCGGGCGAGGCCCTGTTCGATCAGGCCCAGCAGCTGGTCGGCGACGATGGCGAGGCCCGCCGAGACCGCGCAGCCGAAGAGGACGAACACCCAGTTCTCGGTCTGCAGGCCGGAGAAGATGTAGTTGCCGAGCGAGGTCTGGCCGACCGGCGTGGAGAGCGTCGCCGCGCCGATGGTCCAGACCGCCGCAGTCCGCACCCCGGCCATGATCACCGGCGCGGCCAGAGGCAGCTCGACCCGGAACAGGCGCTGGGTCCCGGTCATGCCCATGCCGCGCGCGGCCTCGACCGCGGCCGGGTCGACGCCGAGGATGCCGGTCACGCCGTTCCTGAGCACCGGCAGCATGGCGTAGAGCGTCAGGGCCGCCAGCGACGGGGCGAAGCCCAGGGCCGCGAAGCCGTGGCCGGTCCAGCCTCGCCAAACCGCCGATAGGGCCAGGAGCAGCGGATAGAACAGGGCCAGCAGTGCGAGGCTCGGGATGGTCTGGATCAGGCTCGCCACCAGCAGCGCCGGCCAGCGCACGGCGGGGCTCCTGGCGGCGGCCACCGCCAGCGGCAGGCAGATGGCGAGGCTCAAGGCCAGCGCGCAGACGCTGAGCAGGACGTGGGCGGAGACGTAAGTCGGAAAACGCGCCAGGGCGTCGGCGAGGCGCTCATCCATGCGCGGCCTCGCCCGCCAGCTCGGCGACCCGCTCGGCCTGGCGGCGCGGGGTGTCCATCAGCGCGCGCACCCGCGCGTCCGTCGGATCGCGCAGCAGCGCCGAGGGCGGCGCGTCGGCGATGATCCGGCCCTCGTCCATGACGATGATCCGGTCAGCCAGAACCAGGGCTTCCATGACGTCGTGCGTGACCATGACCGTGGTCAGGCCAAGGCGCTCGTGCAGGGCGCGGTATTCGCGGCCCAGGCCGTCGCGGATCACCGGGTCGAGGGCGCCGAAGGGCTCGTCCATCAGCATGATCGAAGGCCCGGCCGCGAGGGCCCTCGCCAGGCCCACCCTTTGCCGCTGGCCGCCCGAGAGCGCCGCGGGCAGCCTTGGGGCGGCGTCGGCCGGCAGGGCGACGAGGTCCAGAAGCTCGGCCGTCCGCGCCGCGATGCGGGGCTTGTCCCATCCGGCCAGGCGCGGGCCGACGGCGATGTTCTCGGCCACCGTCAGGTGCGGGAAGAGGCCGACCTCCTGGAACACGTAGCCGATCCGCCGGCGCAGCCGCCAGCCGGGCTCGGCCCCGGCGGCATGCCCCTCGATCCGCACCTGACCGCGGTCGGGCGGCGAGAGGCCGTTGATCATCTTCAGGGTCGTGGTCTTGCCCGAGCCGGACCCGCCGAGCAGAGCGACGAACTCGCCCTTCGCCACCGCGAACGACAGGGGGCCTATGGCGCGACCGGCGCCATAGGCCCTCACGGCTTCGTCAAGCTCGATCATGCGAGCAGGGCTAGCATCCCCTCGCCTGTGCGGCGAGGGGAAGGTGTCAGCAGCGCCTAGTCGCGGCGGTCGTGGCCCCAATCGTGGTCGTGGCCCCGATCCTGGTCGTGGCGCTGGTCGCGGACGTTGGCGCTCAGGCGATCGAGGCGGGCGTTGAGGTCGGCCCGCTCCCAGCCGGAGAAGCCGCCGCGGGCGTAGCGCGCCTCGAGCCGCTCGATGCCGTCGAGCTGGTTGCGCAGCATGCGCGCCTCGCGGAAGCTCAGCGAGCCGTCGCGCTGGCCGCGGTCGATGCGCATGGAAATCTCGCGCTCGCGGTCGTTGATGCCCGGGTCGCCGTGCGGGCCGTGGCCCATCGGCTGCGCCGCGGCCGGCAGGGCCGCGCCCAGCGAGGCGACGGCGACGGCGGCCAGAACGATCTTCTTCATCATCATGAGAGGTCTCCTTCGATCCCCCACGCCGTCCCTGTGACGACGCCTTGGAGCGAAGAAGACCACCCGCGCCCTGAAACGAACCTGAGCGCCTCGTTGTGCGAGGTTCATCCAAGTTCGGCGAGTGGGTGACTGGTCGCGAACGCCGCCGCCTAAAGCGGCATGCGCATGATTTCCTGGTAGGCGCTGATCACCTGGTCGCGGACGGCCATGACCGTCTCCAGGCTCTGTTCGGCCGCCGAGATGGCGGTGACCACGTCGACGAGCTGGGCCTTGCCCTGGACCTGGGCGGCCATCTGGGTTTCGGCGTTGCGCGAGGTCTGGACCGCGTCGCTCATCGCCGACGACAGCATCTTGGCGAAGTCGACCCCGCCGCCGCCCTCGCCGGCCGCGACGCCGCCCAGCCCGCCGAGGGCGGAGCTCTGCGTGGCCGCGTAGGCCTTGGCGGCGAGGAGCGGGTTGACCATCGGCTAGTTCCTCACCGCTTCAGCAGATCGAGCGTGCGCGAGTCCATCGACCGCGCGGTTTCGATGACGCTGAGGTTGGCTTCGTAGGCGCGCTGGGCCTCGCGCATGTCCATCGCCTCGACCAGGGGATCGACGTTGGGCAGCTTCACGTACCCTTGCGAGTCGGCGCCGGGATGGCCGGGCGCATACTCGGTCTTGTAGGCGGTGGTGTCGGGCATGGTGCGCGCCATCTTCACGCCCTCGCCGCCATCGACGGCCTGGGGTTCGAAGACCGCCACCTGGCGTTGGTAGGGATCGCCGCCCGGCGTGCGCGACGTCGAATCGGCGTTGGCCAGGTTCTCGGCGATGATCCGCATCCGCGCCTGCTGCGCACGCAGCGCCGAGGAGGCGATCGCCATGGCGGCGTTGGACGGGGAGACGATGTCGGCCATCGGAAATCTCTCCTATCGGCTCACGAGCCGGGCTTCTTGACGGCCATATGCAGCAGGCCCAGCGACTTCTGGTAGAAGCCGATCACGGCGTCGTAGTTCATCCGCGCCTCGGTCAGCTTCATCATCTCGTCCTCGAGCGAGACGCCGTTGCCGTTCAGCGTGGTCTCCGAATCCTCCGCCGACACCGGCTGGAACGGCGCGACGGGCGCGCTGCGCGGCCCGCGTCCGGCCAGGTGCATCGACGAGGTCACCTGCGGCGCCACCGGCGCCAGGGTTCCGGCCGGAGCCGAGGCGCCGGGCGAGATGCCCTGCAGGGTGAAGGGCTTCAGATCCTGCGGCGTATAGCCGGGGGTGTCGGCGTTGGCGACGTTCTGGGCGATCAGGCGCTGGCGCTCGGACAGGTAGCCGAGGCGGCCGCGCAGCATCGCGAACAGGGGAATGTCGTCCAGCGTCATCGACTCGGAAGCGTGAACGAACAGGGTTAACCGCCGCTTAAGCCCCGCTCCGGGCGCCGCCTTCGACGGTGGGCGCGGCCCCGCTCCCGCTCCGGCCGAACCCTTGACCGAACAGGGTTTTCCGGCCGAAGCCGCGCCACCTGCGGACAAACGTGGTTAACCGGGCCTTAAGCGACGCAGGCGCACCTGCCCGGGCGAAGACGTTCCTTCGTTCGCTTTCGGCACGCCCAGAATGGACCTCGCCCTCTTCGCCCGCGCGGTGTTCGCCCTGGCCCTGACGCTGGGGCTCATCGGCCTGTGCGCGGTCGCCCTGCGCCGGTTCGGGCCGGAGTGGCTGGCGCGCCTGCAGCCCACCCGCCGCGAGCGGCGGCTGACCGTCGTCGAGACCCTGGTCCTCGACCCGCAGCGGCGCCTGGTGCTGGTGCGCTGCGACGCCGAGGAGCGCCTGATCCTGCTCGGCGAGGGCCGCATGCTCTTCTCCCCCGCCCAGCTCTCCGACAAGCCCTCCGAGGAGACCGCGACGTGATCGCCATCCTGCGCCTGATCCTGAAGCGGCCGAACCGGGAGGACGTCAAACGCGCCGCCCTGGTCGCCCTGCTGACCACGATCGGCAGCCTCGTCGTGCCGGCCGCCGCCCTCGCCCAGCAGGTCAACATCAACCTCGGCACCGGCGCCGGCCTGACCGACCGGGTGGTGCAGCTGGTCGGGCTTCTGACCGTGCTGTCGCTGGCCCCGTCGATCGTCATCATGACCACGTCCTTCATCCGGATCGTGGTGGTGCTGTCCCTCCTGCGCCAGGCCCTGGGCCTGCAGCAGAGCCCGCCCAACGCGGTGATCATCAGCCTGTCGCTGTTCCTGACCGCCATCGTCATGGGCCCGACCATCCAGGCCTCCTACGACCAGGGCATCAAGCCGCTGCTGGACCACAAGATGGAGCTGCCGGCCGCGTTCAACGCCGCCGGGGCGCCGGTGAAGGGTTTCATGCTCAGCCAGGTCGACCGCGACGACCTCGCCCTCTTCGTCAAGCTGGCCAAGATTCCGCGCCCCGCGCGGGCGATCGACACCCCGATCCACATCGTCACACCGGCGTTCATGATCTCGGAGCTGAAGCGGGCGTTCCAGATCGGCTTCCTGCTGTTCGTGCCGTTCCTGGTCATCGACCTGGTGGTGGCCAGCGTCCTGATGAGCATGGGCATGATGATGCTGCCGCCGGTGGTGGTCAGCCTGCCGTTCAAGCTGATCTTCTTCGTGCTCGTCGACGGCTGGCGCCTGGTCTGCGGCTCCCTGGTGCAAAGCTTCCAGCACGGCCAGATCCCGACGTAGCGGGGGGCCGGCCCCCAAGACCCCACCAATCCCCCAGCTTCGTAGGGAGGGGGCGGAAATCGCGAACGATACGACGAGCCGAATGGAGGCCGCGGCGGCGTTCGCCCGTCAGATCGCCGGCCATGAGCCGTTCTTCGACCATCTCGTACAGCGGCCGCAGGGGCGGTTGCAGGTTCGCGGCTATGTCGCGGCCGTTCCTGTACCGGACATCCTGGTCTCGGCGGTCCGGGCCGTGGTCTTCAGGGGGCCGCGGGTCATGGTGGTGCGCGAGTCCGACGGCACGAGCCACGTTATGCCGGGCGGACGGCGCGAGCCGGGCGAGAGCCAGGAGGCGACGGTGCGGCGCGAGCTCCTCGAGGAGTGCGGCTGGAGCGTGGGCGACCTACGTCCGTTCGCGTTTCTGCACTTCCGCCATCCCGCGCCGCCGCCCGGCTGGTGCGACTTCGTCAACGTCATCCACCTGGCTGAGGGCGTTCGCTACGACCGCCGGGCCTTGGACCGCAGCCAGGGCGAGGTCCGCGCGCGGCTGATGTCCCCACGCGCGGCCCATGGCCTGCTCGTCGATCGTCACCGGTCGATCCTTGCCGCGGCCCTGTCGGCCCGAAGAGCCGGCTCGGCGGGACGATGAGGCGCGCCCTCAGCCCCCCAGCGCGTTCAGCAGCACCTCAAGCGCCCGTTTGGCGAAGGCCTCCATGTTGCCGGCGCGGTCGGCGTCGCCGGTCTCCAGGGTGATGGCGAGCTCCGTCGGACCGGAGACGGCGATGCAGGTGTGGCCGGCGGCGTCGCCGTAGGGGTTGCCGGTGGGGCCGGCCGCGCCGGTCTCGGAGAGGCCCCAGGTGGCGCCGAAGTTTTCTCGCGCGGTGCGGGCCAGGAGCAGGGCGTAGGGCTCGCTGGCCGAGCGCATGCCCGCCACCTGCTCGCGGGTGATGTGCATCAGCTCCATGCGGGCCTTGGCCGTATAGACCACCGCCCCGCCCAGGAAGTAGGCCGAGGCGCCCGGCACGGCCAGGAGGGCGGCGGAGACCAGCCCGCCGGCGGAGGACTCGGCGACCGCGACGGTCTCCTTGGCCGCCTTCAGGCGCTCGGCGATGGCGTCGGCGAGGGGCGACAGGGTGGGCGTCATGGGCGTCTCGATCCTTTTGGTGGCGCAGGTTTCGTACGGACGATACTCAATGCGCCCCATGATGCGTCAATTCCAGGCCGCGGCGGTGGCCACGTCCGCGATCCTCGCCCTGGGCGCCGGCCTCGCCGGCTGCGGCCACGAGAAGATCGCCCGCCCCGCCTGCCCCACCGGCCAGGTCTGCGTGGAATACGGCAACACCAGCGATCCGACGTCGCTCGACCCGCAGCTGGTCACCCTGACCAACGAGGCGGTGCTGATGCGCGCCCTGTTCGAGGGCCTCTACCAGGACAGCCCCAAGGGCGAGGCGATCCTGGGCCTGGCGCAGTCGGTCGAGACCTCGCCGGACGGCCTCACCTGGACCTTCCACCTGCGGCCGGCCAAGTGGTCGGACGGCCAACCCGTCACGGCGCACGATTTCGTCTACGCCTACCGCCGCATCCTCGATCCCAAGACGGCGGCGTCCTACGCCTACCTGGTCTATCTCCTGAAGAACGGCCAGGAGGTGAACCAGGGCAAGGCGCCTCTCGAGAGCGTCGGGGCCGAGGCGCCGGACGACCGCACCCTGGTGCTGCACCTGATCCACCCGGCGCCGTATCTGCCCCAGATCCTGAAGCACCAGAGCTTCTACCCGGTGCCCGAGCACGTGGTGAAAAGGTGGGGCGCCGCCTGGTCGCAGCCCGCGCACATCGTCGGCGACGGGCCGTACGTCCTCGTCGACTGGCGGCTGGGCGACCGGGTGCGCGTGGTCAGGAACCCGCTCTACTACGATGCGGACAAGGTCTGCGTGGACCGGTTCGACTTCCTGCCGATCTCCGACGCGGTGTCGGCCGAGCGGCGCGTGCGCCGCGGCGAGATCGACGTCAGCGACACCATCCAGTCGAGCCGCGTGGCCTATCTCAAGCGGCCCGACCAGATCCCGACGTACGTGCACACCCACACCTACCTCTCGACGGCCTACGTCATCTTCAACACCCATGTGCCGGCCTTCGCCCGGCGCGAGGTGCGCCAGGCGCTGTCGATGACCGTCGACCGGGAGTTCATCACCAGGAAGCTGCTGCGCGCCGGCCAGGCGCCGACCTTCAGCTTCGTGCCGCCCGGCATGGCCGGCTACGTGCCGGACGATCAGCGGCCGAAGCCCTACTGGGCGGCGTGGACCTTCCCGCAGCGCCAGGCCGAGGCCCGGCGGCTGCTGGCGCGCGCGGGGTTCGGGCCCGGACATCCGCTGAAGTTCGAGATGAAGACCGCCAACGCCACCGACACGGTGCTGATGGCCCAGGCGATGCAGGCCGACTGGCGCGCCGTCGGCGTCGAGGCGAGCCTGCGCCAGGAGGACGCCCAGATCTCGGCCAACGACTACCAGATTCGCGACTTCCAGGTCGGCCTCATCTCGTGGATCCTCGACTACGACGACCCCCTGACCTTCCTCGACCTGATGCGGTCGGACACAGGCCAGCAGAACTATGGCGACTACCGCAACCCGGCCTACGACGCCCTGCTGAACCAGGCCAACCACGAGACCGACGGCGCCGTGCGCGCCCAGTTGCTGCGGCGGGCCGAGCAGATGATCGTCGACGACGCCGACGTGGCGCCGGTCGACAACGGCGTGAACCGGAACCTCGTCAGCCCGAATATAACGGGCTGGGTCGACAACTTCGGGGACATCCACCCGGCGAAGTACCTCTGCGTCAAAGGCGCTGCGACAACCGGCCGCAGACCCGGGTCAGCGGGCCGTTAGGTTTCCTAACGGCACCTTCCGCGCCGCAAAGCCGCGGGGCCGCGACAATCCGCGACCTGCCCCCGACGGCCTGCGGGGCGCAGGGTCGGGCCGGCGAACAGGGACGGACGCGTGGACGCCAGAACGACCTATCCCGGCGAGGCGGTTTTCCGCCCGGAGACCTTCTTCCTCGGTCGAACGGTCGGCGGCGGGGTCGTGCGCGACCCGTTCGAGCGCATCGTGCGCCGCTGCCGCATCGAGACGGCGGGGGAGTTCAACGCCACCCGCCAGGCCATCGAGTTCGACGAGGTGTTCACCTACGACGACGGCGAGATCGACGTCTGGCGCTGGGTGATGACCGCCGGCCTCAACGGCCGCTACGTCGCCGCCGAGGCCAAGGCCGGCGCCGGCATCACCGGCCAGCAGCAGGGCGACGACTACGTGCTGTCGTTCCGCCGCCCGATGGGCCCGGCCAAGGGCCTCATGGCGCCGCGCTTCTCCACCCGCTTCACCCTGCTGGAGCCCGACGTCGCCCTGAAGGTGGCCAAGGTCTCCCTGCTCGGCCTGCCGCTGGGCGTGATGACGGCGACGCATCAGCGCGCGGACTAGCACCTCCCCTTTAGGCCAGCGCCGCGACCAGCCTCTCGCGCGTGATCGGCAGGTCGCGGATGCGCACGCCGACGGCGTGGGCGACGGCGTTGGCCACCGCCGCGCTGACCGGGCCGCCCGAGACCTCGCCGAGCCCGAGCGGCGGGTCGGTGGGATCGCCCACCAGCCGCGTCTCGATCACGGGCGTCTCGGAGAAGCGCAGGATCGGATAGGTCGCCCAGCTGTCGGTGACGAAGCCGGACGGCGCGACCTCGACGGCCTCCTTCAGGGTCCAGCTCACGGCCTGCACGGCGCCGCCCTCGATCTGGTTCACCGCCCCGTCCGGGTTGATGATCAGGCCCGCGTCGCAGGCGAGCCACAGGCGGGTCACGCGCACGCCCTCGCCCGCCTCGACCTCGGCCACCGCCGCCAGATAGCCGCCGCGGTTCTTGTAGCGGGCGTAGGCGAGGCCCTTGCCACGCCCCTCCCCGCCCGCGCCGCGCGATGCGAAGTCGCCCATCTGCGCCGCCGTCTCGATCACCCGGCGCGCGCGCGGATCGCGGGTCAGGGCCAGGCGGTAGTCGAGCGGGTCGCGGCCGGCCGCGGCGGCCAGCTCGTCGATGAAGCTCTCCAGGGCGAACACGTTCGCGGTCGCGCCGAGCCCGCGCAGCGCCGAGGTCCTCAGCGGCGGGCGGCGGACGATGTTCAGCGCCAGGGCCTGGCCGGGGATGTCGTAGCCAGCGATGGCGTTGCGCAGCGCCCCGCCGCCGCCGGCCAGCGGCAGCTCGTCGCCCGGCGGGTCCTCGGGAAAGCGCGTGATCGCCTCAGCCGCCTTGAGGTTGGTCGCCGGGCCCAGGCCCGGACGGCGCGCGTGCGGTCCGCTCCACACCCGCGAGGTCCAGCGCAGCGGCAGGCCGTCGGCGTCGAGGTCGGCCGACAGCCGCACCAGCATCGCCGGGCCGACCGGCGAGGCGGCGATCTCGTCGGCCCGCGTCCACAGGAGGCGCACCGGCCGGCCGGGCCGGGCGTGGGCGACCAGGGCCGCGTCGAAGGCGACGTCGTCGGCGCCATTGTGGCCGTAGCTGCCGCCGCCCGGCATGTGGATCACCGTCACCGCCTCCGGCGCCAGCGCCAGGGCGCGCGCCAGGGCGTTGCGCAGCGGATAGGGCCCCTGGGTGTGGCTCCAGACCGTCAGCCGGCCGTCCTCGAACTGGGCGACCGCGCAGCAGAGCCCGACCGAGGCGTGGGACACGTAGGGCCGCGAATACTCCGCCTCGACCGTGGCGGCGACCTGGCCGGTCCGCGCATCGCCCGGCGTCTCGGCGGGCCGCGGCTCGGCCGGCAGCTCCAGCAGCCGCCGCGCGGTCGCGTCGGCGGGCGCGTAGGGCCGGCCGCCGGTCCAGGCGAGCCGGCTCTTCAGCGCCGCGGCCGCCCGCGCGACGGCGAGCTCGTCGTCGCCGGCCAGCGCCAGGAAGTCGTCGATGCGCACGGCGGCGATCCCGTCGGGGACCGCGATCGGTCCGGCCGGCAGACGCGCGCCCGGCCAGGGCCGGTGCAGCACGCGGGCGTGGGTCAGGCCCGGCAGGTCGAGGTCGTGCACGAACGGCGCGCCGGTCAGCCGCTCGGCGAGGTCGATACGCGGGAACACCTGGCCGACGACGCTGTAGGCCAGCGGCGAGCGGGGCGGCACGGTCCCGGTGGCGGCCTGCGAGAGGTCGACGCCGTCCTTCAGCCGCCAGTAGTCGAGCCCGGTCTCGCGGCCGTCGCGCAGCACGCGCCCGTCGCTCAGCGACAGGGTCGCCGGATCGCACGACAGGCGCCGGCCAGCCTCCTGCAGGAACAGGCTTCGCGCCTCGGCCGCCACGATCCTCAGGGCCGCGCCCGAGGTCTCGATCGACATCGACCCAGCCGTGATGCCCTCGTTCGGGCTGCCGTCGGTGCGGGCGGTCTGCATGCGGACGCGCGCCGGGTCGACCTGAAGCTCCTCGGCGGCGATCTGGGCGATGGCGGTCAGCACCCCCTGGCCGATCTCGACCTTGCCGGTGGCGACGCGCACGTGGCCCTGGTCCTCGAAGCCGATCCAGGTGTCGAGGCGAGGCTGGGCGGCAAGGGCCGGAGGCAGGTCGGTCATGCGTTCGCCGCCAGGGTGCGGGCCGCGCGCTCCACCGCCCGGACCATGCGGTTGTGCGCGCCGCAGCGGCAGAGGTGCGGCTCGAGCGCCGCCAGGATCGCGGCCCGGTCCGGCGAGGGCTGGCGCTGCAAGAGGGCGGTGGCGGCGACGACGATGCCGCTCAGGCAATAGCCGCACTGGCCCGCCTGCTCGGCCAGGAAGGCGTCGACCACCGCCGCGCCCTCGCGCGTGGCGGCCAGGCCCTCGGGCGTGATCACGGTGCGCCCGGCCGCCTGGTCGGCGGGGAAGGTGCAGGCGTAGACCGGCTCACCGTCGACCAGCACGCGGCAGGCGCCGCAGGCCTCCTCGCCGCAGCCGAAGCGGGCGGCCTTCAGGCCCAGGAGGTTGCGCAGCACGTGCAGCAGCGGCGCGCCCTCGGGCGCGCTCGCCGACCGGGGGGCGCCGTTCACGGTCAGCTCCAGCTGGGTCGCCATCGCGGAACTACCCTAATAGGGGTGTTTGCCCGCGCCTAGGTCTCGCAAAGCCCGCCCGGCGCCCATAGCTCGGCCGGCAGCGGCCCGGAGCGACGATGGGCGAAGACAGCGAAACGGCGTCGCCCTGGCGCGCGACTTGGTCCCTTGAAGAGCGCCTCAGGATCGCCTTCGTGCCGGCAAGCTGGCATCTGCGCTACCTCGTGGCGCGCGAGCGGCGCCGCGGCGAGCGCGAGCTGGCGCTGCTGCCCGAGCTCGCCGCCCCGGACCGGCTGGCCGTCGACGTGGGGGCCAACAAGGGGGTCTGGACCGCCGCCCTGTGCGACCTGGGCGTCTCGGTCCACGCCTTCGAGCCCAACCCCAAGATCTTCGCCGAGCTGCACCGGGCGCTGCGGTCCAGGGCCGTGCTGCACCCGTTGGCGCTTTCGGACCGGGCCGGCATTGCCGAGTTCCGGGTGCCCCGCTCGCGACGCGGCTACTCCAACCAGGGCGGCAGCCTCAGCGCCGTCGCGGTGCGCGGCCTCTACGGCGCGACGCAGGTCGAGACGGCGCGCCTCGACGATCTGGGCCTCGTGAACGTCGGCTTCATCAAGATCGACGTCGAGGGCGCCGAGATGGCCGTGCTGCAGGGCGCCCGTCAGGTGCTCGCCCGCGACCGGCCGAACCTCGTCATCGAGATGGAGGAGCGGCACATCGGCCGCCCGCTCGAGCAGGCCCTCGCCGAGGTCGAGGCGCTGGGCTACGCCGGCTACGCCCTGGCGGAGGGCGTGCTGACGCCGTGGCGGGACATCGACCTCGACGCCCGCCATCGCCGCCCCGCAAGCCGCGACCTCTACCTGTTCAACTTCGTCTTCCGGCCTCACCGGCCGTCGCCGCCCCGATGGCCGTCGCGGTCGTAGCGGCCCTGGTAGCGGCCGTCGGCGCGGTAGTCGTTGCGGCCGCCGTAGTAGCCGCCACCGTTGTAGTAGCCGCCGTTGTAGTCGCCACCGCCGTAGTAGCCGCTGCGGCCGTAGGAGGCGCCGTAGCCGTAGCCGTAGCGGTTGTCGTCGCAGCTGGTCGAGCTGCGCGCGACGCTGTTGCCGATCGCCGCGCCGGCCAGCGCGCCGACGGCCACGCCGGCGCCCTGGTTGTGGTGGCCCGCGACCGCGGCGCCCAGGACGGCGCCGAAGAGACCGCCCATGACCGCGCCGGCCGTGCCGTTCTCGCGCGTCTCCTGGCGGCAGCTGCGGTATCCGCTGTCGTAGCCGTAGGCGTCGTGGGCGAAGGTGGGGGTGGCGGCGGTGGCGGCGCTCAGGGCCGCGACGGTCGCCAGGGCGATGGCCTTGATCTTCATGGGTCTTGCTCCAGGTCCCTCGGCCGGCGGCGGGATGCCATGGCGGCCTTTTCGAGGGGCATTGAAGCGCGCCGGCCCTGAACCTGTTCTGAGGTCACGGTTGTCCGCCGTTCATCGGGCCGGGACCACCTGCAGCCTTGACCTTCGGGGCCTGCCGCCGCAACGAAGGGGCGCCATGACCGACCTGCGCACCTCGCACGACATTCCGCCCGAGCTCGCCGAGCTGCGGCACTCGATCGACAACATCGACGCGGCCGTGATCCACCTGCTGGCCGAGCGCTTCAAGTGCACGCGCAAGGTCGGCGAACTGAAGGCGCGGGTGGCCATGCCGCCGGCCGACCCGGTGCGCGAGGCCCAGCAGATCGCGCGCCTGCGCTCGCTGGCCGTGACCGCCGACCTCGACCCGGAGTTCGCCGAGAAGTTCCTGAACTTCCTGGTCAAGGAGGTGATCCGCCACCACGAGATCATCCGCGAAAACCACAAGGGCTGACGCCATGACGGTCGAGGTCAGCGCGCGCGAGGGCGGCCTGGGCGCCGAGATCCGCGGCGTCGACCTTTCCCGCCCGTTGCCGGACGCCGACCTGGCCGCGGTCAAGGACGCCTTCGCCCGCCACGGCGTCGTCTGGTTCCCGGACCAGCCCCTGACGCACGACCAGCTCGAGGCCTTCACCCTGCAGTTCGGGGAGTTCGGCTGGGACCCGTACGTCGCCCCGCTCGCCCAACGTCCGCACATCCTGGAGGTCCGCCGCGAGCCCGACGAGACCGCCACCGTGTTCGGCGGCTCGTGGCACTCGGACTGGAGCTTCCAGGAAACGCCGCCCGCGGCGACCATCCTGCACGCCAAGGAGGTCCCGCCGGTGGGCGGCGACACCCTCTACGCCGACGGCCGCGCCGCCTGGGAGGCCCTGTCGCCGACGTTCCAGCGCATGCTGGCGCCGCTGCGCGCGGTGCACTCCGCGGCCCGGCCCTACGGTTCGAAGGGGTTCTACGCCAAGGAACAGGGCCGGGTCGGCATGACCATCCTGCCCAGCGTCGAGGCCGAGAAGACCTTCACCCACCCGCTGGTGCGCACCCACCCGGTCAGCGGCCGCAAGGCCCTGTTCGTCAACCCGGTCTACACGGTCGGGATCGAGGGCATGACGCAGGACGAGAGCACGGCCCTGCTGACGTTCCTGTTCCAGCACATGACGGCCGAGCGGTTCGTCTACCGCCATCGGTGGTCGGCGAACATGCTGACCATGTGGGACAACCGCTGCCTGATGCACAACGCCACCGGCGACTACGACGGCCATCGGCGGGTGATGCACCGCACCACGGTCGCCGGCGAGCGTCCCCTGGCGGCCGGGTAATAAGTTTCCAAAAAAGACCTTCCCTGCGCCGGGGCGCCGGTCCATAGTGCCTGCCCCTGTCGCAGGAGCCTTCCCCCATGGCCCAACGCAACGCCTCGGTCGCCGTCGTCGGCGCCGGCGACTTCATCGGCGGCGCCATCGCCAAGCGTTTCGCGGCCGAGGGCTACCGGGTGTTCGGCGGCCGCCGCAACGGCGAGAAGCTGGCCCCGCTGAAGGCCGAGATCGAGGCCGCCGGCGGCCGCTTCGAGGCGCGCACCCTCGACGCCCGCAGCGAGGACGAGGTCACCGCCTTCATCGCCGAGGCCGACGCCGACCAGCCCCTGGAGGCGGTGATCTTCAACGTCGGGGCCAATGTGAACTTCCCGGTCACCGAGACCACCGAGCGGGTGTTCCGCAAGGTCTGGGAGATGGCCTGCTACGCCGGCTTCCTGACCGGGCGCGAGGCGGCCAAGCGCCTCTTGGCGCGCGGCGGCGGCTCGATCTTCTTCACCGGGGCCACGGCCTCGGTGCGCGGCGGCGCCGGCTACACCGCCTTCGCCAGCGCCAAGGCGGGCCTGAGGTCCGTGGCCCAGTCCATGGCCCGCGAGCTGGGGCCGAAGAACATCCACGTCGCCCATCTGATCATCGACGCCGGCGTCGACACCGACTTCGTGCGCGGCCGCATCGCCGCGGCGCGCGGCGAGGAGGCGCTGGCCGAGCTCGCCCCCGACACCCTGATGAACCCCGCCTCGATCGGCCAGGCCTACTGGAGCCTGCACACCCAGACGCGCGACGCCTGGACCTTCGAGCTCGACCTTCGGCCCTACGGAGAGCGCTGGTGACGACCAACCCGGAATTCCTGTTCGACTTCGGCAGCCCCAACGCCTACCTGGCGCACCGGGTGATCCCGGACATCGAGGCGCGCACGGGCGTGACCTTCACCTATGTGCCGGTGCTGCTGGGCGGGGTGTTCAAGGCCACCGGCAACCGCTCGCCGATGGAGGCCTTCGGCGGCGTCCGCAACAAGCTCGCCTACGAGGGGCTGGAGACCCGCCGGTTCGTCGCCCGCCACGGCCTGACGAAGTACCGCCAGAACCCGCACTTCCCGGTCAACACCCTGCTGATGATGCGCGGCGCCGAGGCGGCCAAGGACCTCGGCGTCTTCGCGCCCTATGTCGAGGCCTGCTTCGCGGCGATGTGGGAACAGGGCCGCAAGATGGACGACCCGGCCGTGGTCGCCGAGACGCTGGCCGGCGCCGGCCTGCCCGCGCAAAAGCTGCTGGAGATGACCCAGGACCCGGCGATCAAGGCCCGGCTCGTGGCCAACACCGAGGCCGCGGTCGAGCGCGGCGTCTTCGGCAGCCCGACCTTCTTCCTCGGCGAGGAGATGTGGTTCGGCAAGGACCGCCTGCGCGACCTGGAAGAGGCGATCGTGGCGGCCAAGGCACAAGCCTGAGACCTTGACGGCCGCCGCGGCAAGGCTTCTCCCCTGGCGGAAACAGGGAGGGCCGACCCCATGGCCGACAACGCCGCCGTCATCCGCAACTTCATCGCCGCCTGGTCGCGGCTCGACGCCGACGAGCTGGCCTCGTACTTCACCGAGGACGGCGTCTATCACAACATGCCGACGGGACCGGTCGCCGGCCGCGCGGCGGTGCGCGGGCTGATCGCCGGCTTCATCAAGGCCTGGTCGTCGACCACCTGGGAGACGCTCAACCTCGTGGCCGCGGGCGACGTGGTGATCGCCGAACGCGTCGACCGCACCAAGGTCGGTGACAGGGCGGTGGACCTGCCCTGCTGCGGCGTCTTCGAGATGCAGGACGGCAAGATCAAGGTCTGGCGCGACTACTTCGACATGGGCACGTACGTGAAGGGTTTGGGAGGATGAGCGCCTTCCGGGCGCGAAACCGGTTCCCACTTTCGCTGAAGGCGCTCGGCGGCGGCTAGAGGTCGCAGCGGCGAGGCTTTGAGCGGCGACGTCGCGTTCCCACATCGGAACCGAAAGGATCTCCGCCATGACCGACAAGCTCCAGACCGTCTGCGCCCACTGCGGGGCGGTGAACCGGGTGCCCGAGGCCAAGCTGGGCGACGCCGCCGCCGCGGCCGGGGCCAAGTGCGGCAAATGCGGCCAGGCCCTGCTGGCGGCGCACCCGGCCGAGATCCCCGAGCCGAACTTCGCCCGCTTCGTCGGCGAGAGCGACATCCCGGTGCTGGTGGACTTCTGGGCCCCCTGGTGCGGCCCCTGCCGGGCCCTGACCCCGATCGTCGACCGCGTCGCCCGGCGCCTCAGCCCCCGCGTGCGCTTCGCCAAGGTCAACATCGACAACGCCCAGGCCCTGGCCGGCCGCCTGAACATCCAGGCCGTCCCGACCCTCGTCGTCTTCCAGCGCGGCCGCGAAATCGCCCGCACGAGCGGGGTCATGCCCGAAGCGGCGCTCACCGACTGGACGAAGCGCGCCGCGGGGGTGACGGCGTAAGCTCCCTCCTCACTCCCCCCACTCCCGTCATCCCGGTCAAGCGCTCGAAGAGCGCGCAGAACCGGGACCCAGCACCCCGACCCTCGATGAAGGTCGCGAGATAGCTCGCCCAGAACGAGGCCGGGAACCCCGACTGGCGGGACCTGTCGGAAGACTGGTTCGCCGTGCCAGAAGGCCGGCTGTCCTGGACCCAGCGCAGCTAGCCGCGTCGAGGCCGTGGATGCTGGGTCCCGGCTCGCCGCGCTCTTCGAGCTTGGCCGGGATGACGGACTTTAGGGGTTCGGGAGTCCATGCCCCACCCATCTCTGATGCTCGAAAAGTCCGCTTCCCGAACCGCGACCCGGCGTCGCCCCGTCCCTACTCCCCCTGCGCGTCGAAGAACGCGTCGGGGCTCTCCACGTCCACCAGGCGGCCCTTGCGGATTTCCAGGAAGCGGGTCGCGGCGGCGCGGGTGAAGTAGCGGTCGTGGGAGACGAAGATGCAGGAGACGTCGGTCTCCTCGAGCTGCGCCTCCAGGTCCTCCTGCCCCTCGATGTCGAGGTGGTTGGTCGGCTCGTCGAGCAGGTAGAAGTTCGGCTTTTCCAGCTTCATGCGCAGGAACATCAGCCGCGAGCGCTCGCCGTAGCTCAGGACGGAGATCGGCTCGCGGATGCGGGTGAACGAGAAGCCGGCCTGGGCCAGGAGCTTGATGGCGTCCTTCTCGGTCGCGTCGGGGGCGGCGGCGACGTAGTCCAGCAGGCTCTCCTTCAGCGGCAGGTCGCGCATCGACTGGTCGAAATAGACGAGGCGCGTGGCCGGATTGAACCGGATCGAGGCCTGGCCGTCGTAGTGTTCCTGGTCCGGATCGAAGGCCTGGGCGAGCGCGGTCAGCAGCGTCGACTTGCCGGCGCCGTTGACGCCCAGGAGGGCGACCTTCTCCCCCGCGCCGATCGCCAGGCGGTCGATGTCGATCAGCTTGCGCGACCCGTCCGGGGTGGTGACCGTGCGGCCCGTGATGCGCAGGGCGACCTTGGCGTCGATGTCGCCCTCGGCCAGCTCCAGGCGCCGCTCGCGGGCCTGGTAGGTCTGGGTGCGGTCGGCCTCGATGCGGGCGATGCGGGTCTCGATGGCGTTCTTGCGCTTGTTGAGGCCCGGGTTCTTGACCGCCCAGACCTTGTAGCGCGCAGCCGCGGCCTCCAGGCGCTTGACCTCCTTGTCCTCCAGCTTGCGCTGGGCGGCCGCCTGGGCGTCGCGGCGCAACAGCTCCTCGCGCGCGATCGAGAAGGTGGTCTTGAAGGCGTGCACCCCGTCGGCGCGCAGGAACAGGGTGCGCTCGGTGACCCGGTTCAGGAACTCGCGGTCGTGCGAGACGATCAGCATCGGAATGTCGAAGTCCTGGGTCAGCCAGCGCTCCAGGACGTTGATGTTGCCGAGGTCGAGGTGGTTAGTCGGCTCGTCGAGGACGAGGATGTCCGGCTCCTCGAGCCGCGCGGCGGCGGCGATCAGCATCAGCCGCTGCCAGCCGCCCGAGAGGGCGCCGAAGCGGCCCTCGGCGGTCTCGTACGAGACGCCGACCTCGTCCAGCAGCACGTCGATGCGCCACTCGTCGTCGCCGGCGCCGATCTTCTCCAGCGACCGGCGCAGCACGTCGCGCACGGAAAGTTCGGAGAGGCCCTCGGGCGTGTTCTGCGGCAGGGCGCCGACGCGAAGGCCGCGCGAGCGGATGACCTGGCCCTTGTCGAGCTCCAGTTCCCCGGTCAGGCACTTCAGGAGGGTGGACTTGCCCGCGCCGTTCTCGCCCACCAGGGCGGTCTTGGCGTCGTCGAGCAGGAAGTTGACGCCCGCGAAGATGCGCGTGGCGCCATGGAAGAATTCACCGTTTTCGATGCCGAGGACGGCCTGTCGCGACGCCATGACTGAACACGATCATTCCGGCCGGAACCCCACGCGCCGGAAGTGGCGCGCGGCGTTCTTGGGTCGGGCGACCGGTTCCTGTCAAGGCGCCGCCCTTCAGGCCTACATCGCCCTGCGGCCGATGATGGCGTGGTAGATCACCAGGAACACCACCGCGCCGATGATGGCGACGATGGCGCTGTAGATGTTGAAGCCGGTGACGCCCGCGGCGCCGAAGAAGTTGAACACCAGCCCGCCCACGAAGGCCCCGACCACGCCCAGCACGATATCCATGACCACGCCCGAGCCGCGGTGATTGACGATCTTGCTGGCGATGAAGCCGGCGATCAGGCCCAGCACGAGCCACGCAATGATACCCATGACCAACTCCAGTCCATGACGGGGGCGGCGTATCCGCCCTCGGCCAAGGGAACGCGCGAGGTCGCGTTTGGCGCCGCTCGAATGCAATTGGGTGTATGCGCACCTGATGTAAACTCGCCTTAACGGCTACGCTGGCAGAGTGTGCGGCCCTTTCCGTGGGGGCCCTGGGGGATCCATCAGCCGTGAGCGCCACGCGCACCCTGTCGCGCCGTTTCCTGCTCAGCGTCGCCATCACGTCGATGGCGATCACGGCGCTCGCGTGCGTGGGCGCGTTCCTGGTGTTCGAGCGCGAACTGGAGCAGCGGCAGATCGCCTACCTGGCCGACTATGTGCGCGAGCGCTCCGGCAACGTCGACCGGCGCTTCGCCAGCCTCGCCGACCACCAGCGGGCGGCCGCGCAGGAGCTGGCGCGCCGGATGGACCGCCTTTCGCCGGCCGACGCCGACCGCCTGGTCGCGATGCGCTATCCGCTCGGGGCCGACGGGGCGCGGCGCAGCCGGGCCGAGGCGTTCGACGGGGCCTACAACGGCGACGGCGGCTACACCTACGGCATGGGCGCCTTCCTGGGCCGCGCCGGGGAGATGACGCCGCAGGACCGCGCGGTCTTCGCCGCCGCCTACGACGTGGTCGCCTCGTTCGGCCCGGCCCTGCACGCCGAGAACGACAACTTCTACTTCTTCACGCCCAAGGCCACGCGCCTGGTGATCTTCGGGCCCGACCGTCCGGACCGGCTGATGTTCTATCGCCACGACGCGCCGGCGGACCTGGACATCAGCCACGAGGAGATGACCTGGCTGACCACGCCGGCGAACGACCCGTCGCGGGCCACGCGCTGCACCAACCTGCAGCGCCTCTTGCAGGACAATCACGGCGAGCGCCTGGCCACGGCCTGCCTGACGCCGGCCTATGCGCACGGCCGCTACCTGGGCGCCTTCGGCTCGTCGCTGGACCTGACCGGCTTCTTCCAGAGCGCCGTCAGCCAGACCCTGCCCGGCGCCACCAGCCTGGTGGTCACCGACAAGGCCGAGCTGATCGCCTACCCGGGCTTCGCCACCCCGGGCCGCGCCTCGCCCGAGACGGTCAGCCGCTACGAGCGGGACCTGGGGCTGAAGGCGACCCTCGCGGCGATCCGGCGCCAGGGCGGCGAGCACGGCGTCATCGCCCGGCCGGACGCCGGCCAGATCATCGCCTACGGCCGGCTGCGGGGACCCAACTGGTACCTGCTGATGAGCTATCCGCGGCAGGCGATCATGCTGTCGGCCGCCCGCTCGGCGTCCTGGATCCTGATCGTCGGCCTGTTCGCCACGGTCGTCCTGCCCGGCATCGTCGTGATGCTGGCGCGGCGCTCGATCGTGCGGCCTCTGGAGCGGCTGGCGGCGAGCTGCCAGCCGGGACCCGACGGCGAGATCGACCGCACGGCCGCCTCCACCGAGGCCCTGCGCCGTGACGAGATCGGCGTCCTCGCCCGGGCCCTGATAAGCGAGCGCGAGAAGGTCGACGAAGTGCTGCATTCGCTGGAGGAGCGCGTCCAGGCGCGCACCGCCGAGCTGGAGCGCGCCAACGCCGAGAAGTCCCGCTTCCTGGCCAACATGAGCCACGAGCTGCGCACGCCCCTGAACGGGGTGATCGCCATCTCCGAGACCCTCGCCGCCCAGCAGCGCACGCGCCGCGGGCGGGACCTGGCGGAGCTGATCGTGTCCTCCGGCCGGCTGCTCGAGCAGGTGCTGACCGACATCCTCGACTTCTCCAAGATCGAGGCCGGCGAGATCGCCCTCGCCCGCGAGCCGTTCGTGATGGAGGCCATGGTGCGCCGGATCGCCGAGCTGCACCGCGCCTCGGCCGAGACCAAGGGCCTGGCCTTCGCCTGGGAGGTCGCCCCGGCCGCGCGCGGCGCCTGGATCGGCGATCCCGTGCGCCTGACCCAGATCCTCTCGAACCTGCTCAGCAATGCGGTGAAGTTCACCGAGGCGGGCCAGGTGCGCCTGGCGGTCAGCGCCGGGCCCGAGGGCCTGGTGTTCTCGGTCGCCGACACGGGCATCGGCTTCGACGACGAGGTCAGGGCGCGCCTCTTCCGGCGCTTCGAGCAGGCCGACGCCTCGATCCGGCGGCGTTTCGGCGGCACCGGCCTGGGCCTGGCCATCAGCCGCTCCCTGGCCGAGTTGATGGGCGGGCGGATCGACGTCGTCTCGGTCCCCGGCCAGGGCTCGACCTTCACCATGACCGCGCCGCTGCAGCGGGCCGGCGCCGGCGCGGCCCAGCCCGAGGAGGCCGAGGCCGAGGACTTCGTCCTGGCGGGCCGCCGCATCCTGCTGGCCGAGGACCATCCGACCAACCAGAAGGTCGTGCAGCTGATCCTCGAGGCCGCGGGCCTGGAGCTGGACATCGTCGAGAACGGCGCGGCGGCGCTGGAGCGCCTGGCGGCGCGCGACTACGACCTGGTGCTGATGGACATGCAGATGCCGGAGCTCGACGGCCTGACCGCGACCAGCCTGCTGCGCGAGCGCGAGCGGGCCACGGGCGCCCGTCGCACGCCGGTGGTCATGCTGACCGCCAACGCCCTCGACGAGCACGTGCGCATGAGCCGCGAAGCCGGCGCCGACGAGCACCTGTCCAAGCCGATCCGCGCCGCCAGCCTCTTCGAAACCATCGCGCGCCTCCTCGCCGCCGCCGACGCCCAGGCTGCCGCGGTGGCCTGAAGGAGGCTCCCCCAAAATCCGCTCTCCCTCGCGAAAGCGAGGGCCCAGGTGTTTTTCCGGCCAGCGCCCGCCCTTCAGAAAAAGCCTGGGCCCTCGCTTTCGCGAGGGAGAGCGGGAGGGGATAGGTCCGGGCCCCCGGCCTACGCGGGAGCGCGGCCGACGCCGCTTCGATTGTCCACGAACCACACGAACCACACGAACGGGTCCCGGTGGTCTCGGCGCTCGGGCGTTCTGCGGCGCGTTCGTGTGGTTCGTGTGGTTCGTGGACTCTTCAAGACGGCCTGCCCGCGACCCCAGCGATGCAGGACGGCGCCTGCGGCGCGCCCCCTACCCTCGCCGCGCGCGGGCGCCGGCGTAGTCGGGTTTGCGTTTTTCGAGGAAGGCGCGGACGCCTTCGCCGAAGTCTTCGCCCTGGGCGCAGAGGATCTGGTTGCGGTCCTCCATGGCGATGGCCGCCTCCAGCCCTTGCGCGTCGATGGAGTGGTTCAGGCACTCCTTGGTCAGGCGCAGACCCAGCGGCGTGGTCAAAAGCATCTCGTCGACCAGCTTCTGCCCCTCGGCCTCGAGCTGGTCCTTCTCGACGATGGCGCTGAAGAAGCCGAGCGCCAGACCGCGCTCGGCGGTCAGGAACCGGCCCGTCAGCATCAGCTCGGAGGCCACCGACGCCCCGACCAGCCGCGGCAGGAAGTACGAGACGCCGATGTCGCAGGCCGACAGGCCGATCTTGATGAAGGCCGCATTGCCCCGCGCCCGGGGCGTGCCGATGCGCACGTCCGAGGCGAGGGTGAAGGCGAAACCGCCGCCGCTGGCCGAGCCATCCCACAGGGAGATGATCGGCTGCGGGCAGCGGCGCATGGCCATGACGATCTCGCTGATCCGCCGCTGGCCGATCAGTCCCGCGCCCGGACCGCCGCCGCCGGAGTTGTCGCGCTCCTTCAGGTCCAGGCCGGCGCAGAAGTTGTCGCCGGCGCCGCGCAGGACCACCACCCGCACCTCGTCATGGCGCCAGTAGAGGCCGGTGAAGAGGTCGCGCAGCTCCTCGACGAGGCGCCGGTTCAGCGCGTTCAGCCGCTCGGGCCGGTTCAACGTCACCCACAGCGCCTCGCCGCGCTGGTCGAGGATCAGGTGTTCGTAGTCCATCGCGGTTTCCTCACGCCCGTCCCTTGGTGGGGATCTGGTTGAAGGGAACGTCCTTGTCGACGCGGACGTCGGCGGGCAGGCCCAGGACGCGCTCGGCGATGATGTTGCGCAGGATCTCGTCGGTGCCCCCCTCGACGCGGGTCGCCGGCGAGCGCAGCAGCATGGCCTGGAAGCGCGCCGAGGCGGCCGCCAGCTCCGGATCGACCAGGATGCCGCTCTGGGCCTCGAGGTCGAGGGCGAAGGCGGCGATCTCCTGCATGGTCGGGCCGGCGACCAGCTTGCCGATCGAGTTCTCCGGCCCGGGGGTCTCGCCGCGCGAGATCGCCGAGAGCGAGCGGAAGCCGTTGTACTTCAGGCCCGTGGTGCGCACCGCCCAGGTGGCGAGCTTGGAGCGCACCGCGCGGTCGTCGATGGCCAGGCCATTCGGCGTCTCCAGCCGGCAGCACAGCTCGAACAGCTCCGGGAAGCCGGTCGACATGCCCGAGCCGATCGAAAGGCGCTCGTTCATCAGCGTGGTCAGCGAGACGCCCCAGCCGCCGCCGACCTCGCCAAGGCGCTGGGCGTCGGGGATGCGCACGTCGGTGAAGAACACCTCGTTGAAGCCCGACTGGCCGTTGGCCTGCTTGATCGGCCGGATCTCGATGCCGGGGCTCTTCATGCTCAGGAAGAACATGGTCAGGCCCTTGTGCTTCGGGACCGTGGGGTCCGTCCGCGTGATCAGGATCGCCATGTCGGAATAGTGGGCGCCCGACGTCCAGATCTTCTGGCCGTTGATGATCCAGTCGCCGGAGCCGTCCGTGGCCCGCTCGGCGCGGGTGCGAAGGCCCGCCAAGTCCGAGCCTCCGGCCGGTTCCGAGAACAGCTGGCACCAGATCTCCTCGCCCGAGGCCAGCGGCGGCAGGTAGCGGCGCTTCTGCTCCTCCGAGGCGTAGGCCATCATCGTCGGGCCGCACATGCCGTGGCCGATGATGAAGATGCCGCCGAGGGCGCCGTAGGGGCCCTCCTCCTGCTGCCAGATCACGCGCTGGATCGGGGTCGCGCCGCGGCCGCCGTAGTCCTTGGGCCAGTGCAGGCAGGCCCAGCCGGCGTCGAACTTCTTCTTCTGCCAGGCCTTGGCCGCCGCCATCGGGTCGGCGCCGCCGATGTTGAGGTTGCCGAAGCCGGAGGTGGTCAGGGCCTCGAGGTATTGCTTCGGAGCGTTGGCGTCGAGCCAGGCGCGGACCTCGGCGCGGAAGGCGGCTTCTTCGGGGGTGTCGTCGAAGTTCATCTCTTGGATCCTTTCCCGATCAGGCCGCGGCCGTGTTGCGCGCGCGCATGCGCTCGATCAGCGCGTCTTCCCATTGCGACAGGGCGCCGAGGTTCAGCGCCAGCAGGTTCGAGCGGCGGTAGAACAGGTGGCAGTCGAAGGCCCAGGTGAAGCCCATGCCGCCGTGCACCTGGATGTTGTTCTTCGAGCAGTGCTGGAAGGCCTGGGTGGCGGCCACGCGGGTAGAGGCCGCCGCTTCCGGCAGCTCGGCCGCTCCGGTCGAAAGCGCCCAGGCGCCGTAGTAGCCGTTGGACCTGGCCAGCGTGGCCGAGACGTACATGTCGGCCAGCATGTGCTTGATCGCCTGGAACGAGCCGATCGGCCGCCCGAACGCCATGCGGTCGAGGGCGTAGTCGCGGGCCATCTCCAGCGCCCGGTCGGCGCCGCCGATCTGTTCGAAGCCGGTCAGCACCGCCGCGTGGTCGAACACCTTGGAGAGCGTCGACCAGCCCTCGCCCGCCTGGCCCAGCAGCTGGGCCGCCGCGCCGTCGAAGGCGAGATTGGCGTGGCTGCGGGTCGGGTCGATGGTCTCGACCGGGGTGCGGGTGACGCCCGCGCCCTTGAGGTCGACGATGGCCAGCGCGACGCCGCGCTCGTCCTGGCCTTGTGCCGTGCGCACCGAGACGACGGCGAAGTCGGCGATGTCGCCGTCCGGGACCGCCAGCTTGCTTCCCGTCACCTTGCCGTCGGCGAAACGGACCTGGATCTGGCGCGGTGAGACCTGGCCGGTCCCCTCGGCGTGGGCGAAGGTCCCGATCGCCTCGCCGGCGGCGAGCCTGGGCAGCCACTCCTTCTTCTGCGCGTCCGAGCCGGCCGCCAGCAGGAACTCCGTGGCCAGGAACACCGACGAGGAGAACGGCACGGGCGCGATCGCCCGGCCCATCTCCTCGGCGATCACGCAGAGCTCGAGGTAGCCGAGGCCGAGGCCGCCGTATTCCTCCGGGATGACGACGCCGAGGAAGCCCATCTCGGCCAGGCCCTTCCACAGCGCCCTGTCGTAGGCCTCCGGTCCTTCCAGGATCGCCCGCACCGCGGTCGTCGGGCACTTGGCCTCCAGGAAGCGCCGGGCCTCGGTCTTCATCTGCTTCTGGTCGTCGGAAAATTCGAAGTTCATCGCCGTCCTCCGGAGCGCCCCGAGCCTGCCCTCGCCGCTCGGGGCGGCGTTCGGCGGGCAAATTGTCGTTGTGACGCGAGGGGAGCCAAGGGCCGCTTGCGCGAACACGGTTCTTTGAGCGAACGTCGCCGTCGGGTGGGCTGTCAGGCTGGCGGAGGCAAACGTGGCTCAGACGCTCAACATCTATCTCGTCAACCAGGCCGGCGACCTCGGCGGGCTCTTCGAGGCGCAGCACCGCACGACCAGCGGGAACCTGCTGAAGACCTTCTTCGAAGGCTGCATCAAGGGCGTGCCTCGCTACGACTCGGTGGCCGTCAGCTGGGACGGCCGCAAGTCGGCGCCGACGGCGTTCGACTTCGTCTGCTACGTGCTGACCTCGTCGAAGGACAGCATCGCCGAGAAGAAGGGCTCGGGCGGCATCCTGGGCGTCTCCGGCTCGACGGTGCAGGCCGACATCGGCGACGGCATCATCTCCGAGGTCTATCTGCAGCAGATCGTCCAGGGCGGCGATCCGCGCGGCCTGGCCACCGCCAACCGCGAGAACGCCGTCGCCGCCTGCGTCATGCACGAGCTGGCGCACAACCTGCTCGACGCCTCGAACCCGGTCGTCGCCGAGGTGCACAAGATCACCGGCGGCGTCATCCTGCGCGACACCGGCCCCAGCCCCTTGCAGCCCGCCGAAACCCCGAACGCGGTCGACTTCTCGAAGATGCAGGCCGGCTTCATGCGCCGGGCCCAGGGCGTGAAGCAGTACACCGACGCCATGCCGGCGTAGTGGGCGACACCCGTCGCGGCGCCGATATGAGTCCACGAACCACACGAACCACACGAACGGTCAGAGGCTGCTTCCCGCGCCGGTGCATCAGCGGACCCGTTCGTGTGGTTCGTGGACATCTTTCGGGGACATGATCCCTGCCGAAGGCGGGGTTCGTGTCCCCTTCAAGTCCCTCAGTTCGCGGCAGGACGGGGACACGTACCTTCGGAACATGTCCCCTAGGTACTACTCGAGCCGAACCGTCGCCTGCAGTTCGATGTCCGCGGCCGAGCCACCGAGCAGCAGGTCGTAGGCGCCGGGTTCGGCGATCCAGTCCTTGCGGGCCGGGTCGTAGTAGCTGAACGCGCGGGCGTCGAGGGTCAGGACCACGGTCGAGGACTCGCCGGGCTCGAGGGCGACCTTGGCGAAGGCCTTCAGTTCCTTCACCGGGCGTTCCACGGACGGCCCGCGCGGGCGCACGTAGAGCTGGACCACCTCCTTGCCGGGCCGTTCGCCGCGGTTGCGCAGCGTCAGGCTCACGTGCACCGGATCGCCCGCCTTGACCCGCTCGGGCGCCCGAAGGCCGGAGTAGGCGAACCGCGTGTAGGTGAGGCCATGGCCGAACGGGAACAGCGGCGCGTCGCCGCCGCGGTCGTAGTGGCGGTAGCCGACGAACAGGCCCTCGCCGTAGTCGGCCTCGGCGCCGCCCGGATAGTAGGGCCAGGCGGGCGTGTCCTCGATCCGGCGAGGGAAGGTGATCGGCAGGCGCCCCGACGGCTGGGCCTCGCCGAACAGGATGCGCGCCACGGCGTCCGGCCCCTCCTCGCCGCCCAGCCAGGCGCACAGCAGCGCCGGCGCATGATCGATCCACGGGAAATTGTACGGGCTGCCGCCGGTGAACACGATCGCCGTGTTCGGGTTGGCCGCCAGCACCGCCTCCACCAGGGCGTTCTGGTCGCCCGGCAGGTCCAGGGTCTTGCGGTCGTAGCCCTCGCCCTCGCTGATCGACGAGGCGCCGATGACGACGATGGCCGCGTCGCACTGGCCGGCGAGCTCGGCCGCCTCCTCGATCGAGCCGGCCGGCTGGCGCACGCCGATGCCGACGTATTCCCAGGCCATGCCCTCGGTCTTCTCGGGCCGGACGTACTCGATGGCGATCGGATAGCCCTTGCCGGCGGTCAGCTCGACCGGCGCGATCTTGCGCACCACCTGCATGCCGCCGACGTCCATGTCGTCGATGGCGCCCGGCGTCTCGGCGTCGATCAGGACCTTGCCGTCGAAGACGATGCGGCCCTCGCCCGGCGCGCGGATCGAGAACTCGTGGCGCCCGTCCTTCTCGGGCCAGAACCAGCCGGTCCAGCGCAGGGCGCCCAGGCCCTGGCCCAGAATGCTCATGGAGCTGGTCGAGACCAGCTTGCCGACCTGGCGCTCGGGCTGGACCTTGAACGGCGTCCCCGCGACGCTGCGCTCGGCGAAGTAGGCGCATTCGAGCCCCGGCTGGCCGCGTCCCTCGTCGGGGCTGAACATCACAGGCCGCGCCGCGGGCGGCACGCTCTCGTTGTCGCCGCCGTCGGCGTGCATCACCGCCGCGCGGTTCTCCATCACGTCGCGCACGCCCTGCAGGATCGAAGTCTGCCGACCCGGCCGCACCTGGGACGAGCCGCCGCCCTGGATCCGGCGCGCGGCCGCGTTCGGCCCGACCACGGCGATCGAGCGCACCTTGGCAAGGTCGAACGGCAGCAGGTCGCCCTCGTTCTTGAGCAGCACCACCGCCTCTTCCGCGGCGCGCGCGGCGATCTCGCGGTGGCGCTTGGAGCGCAGTTCGCCGGTCGGCCGCGGCGTCCCGTCGAGGGCGCCGGTGCGCAGGATGAGGCGCAGCATGCGCCGCGCGGCGTCGTCGATCTGGTGCTCGGGAACCTGGCCGTCGTGGACCGCCTTGAGCAGCTTGTCGCCGAACCACTTCGCCGGTCCCGGCATCTCGAGGTCCGTGCCGCCGTTGGCCGCCGGGGCGGTGGAGTGCACCGCGCCCCAGTCGGACACCACCACCCCGTCGTAGTCCCACTCGCGCTTGAGGATGTCGGTCAGGACGTAGCGGTTCTCGGTGGCGTAGGTCCCGTTGATCTTGTTGTACGAGGCCATCACCGTCCACGGATTGGCCGTCTTCACCACCCTCTCGAAGGCGGAGAGGTAGATCTCGCGCAAGGTCCGCTCGTCGACCTTGGCGCTGACCGTCATGCGGTTCGCCTCCTGGTTATTCACCGCATAGTGCTTGAGCGAGGCGCCGACGCCCTCGGCCTGCA
>DASZQQ010000024.1:0-4832 GCA_035549595.1 Caulobacteraceae bacterium | reverse complement strand
CTCTGACAGTCATCAGAGGCGCGAAACAAGTTAATCTTCCGCAACCAGGTTGCGGAGAGTTCTGTCTGTTAGCTGGCGACCCGCATGGTGGTGCGGACCTGGTCGTTCGACAGACCGGGCTTGTCTTCGTAGCCGGCGAGCTTGGTGCGCACGCCGAGACGCAGCTTGGTCTCGTTCAGTTCGCCGTGGGCGGCGACCATGGCCGTCCGGGCGGCGCCGAGGGCGGCGATCGCTTCCACGAGGCGCGCGGCGGCGGCGTCGCCGACCACGGCCGAGAGACCCAGATCCTTACGCGCCTTCAGCATGTCCGCCATCAGTTCAGAGGCTTCGGCGAGAGCCAGATCGACCGCATTCTCGGTCGCGAACAGCTTCGTAGCGACGCGTTGAGCAACAAAAACTTTTTCCACGGAACACCCTCCGTCATCCCCAAGGAAGCTTCACGGTAAACGAAACCTTAAGGTGTGTAAAGGAAAAAGACTCAGTCGAGATTCGCCTCTGAAGCGAAGCGTTAGGAAAGCGCAGGTATTAACGCCGGCGAACGCGGTTTTTCTCCCATCGGGGGACGCATTGGATTCGGCTGTACGCAAGGCGATTCACCCGCCTTTTCAAGGCAGGGTGGCGAGCGTGGCGATCGTCACCACCGTGGCGGTGCTCGTGGCCGCGTGCGTCAGCTTCATGCTGGAACAGTGGCTGGTGGCTCGGCAGGACGCGCGCCTGGCCAACGGCGCCCTGGCCGACGTCGTCGCCACCGCCGCCGCGCCGGCGCTCGTCCGCAACGATCCCGCCGACGCGGCCAAGGCGCTGATCGCGGCCGCCCGCTCGAAGGACCTGGTCGAGGCCCGGCTCACCGACGCGCAAGGGCGTCCCTTCGCCCGCTACGCCGCGCCGGCCACGCACAAGGACCGGCCCACCGCCGTGATCCTGCGGCCCGTGCAGGCCGGGGGGCGGACCATTGGCCAGCTGTCGCTGCGCTCGACCGAGCCGTCGCTCTCGGCCCTCCTGCCCCGCTTCCTGGCGCTCACCGCCGCGCTGTTCTTCGGCGCCAGCGGCATCGCCCTCTTCGTCGCCCAGGGCCTGGCCCGGCGCGTGGCCGCGCCGATCGAGCGGCTGTCGAACGCCATGGCCGAGGTCGCCGTCAGCGGCGAGTTCAAGCCGGTGGCCGAGGAGATGGAGGACGACGTCTTCCATCGCCTGACCGAGAGCTTCAACAACCTCCTGGCCCAGCTCGACGCCAACCATCGCGAGCTGCACCAGACCATGGCCGACCTGGTCGAGGCGCGCGACGCCGCCGACGCGGCCAACGTCGCCAAGTCGCAGTTCCTGGCCAACATGAGCCACGAGATCCGCACGCCGCTGAACGGGGTGCTGGCGATGGCGGAAGTCATGGCCCGCGGCGATCTCGCGCCGCCGCAGCGCGAGCGCCTGGCGGTGGTGCGCCAGTCCGGCGAACAGCTGCTGGCGGTGCTGAACGACGTCCTGGACCTGTCCAAGATCGAGGCCGGCAAGCTCGACCTCGAGATCCACGACTTCGACATCGAGCGCGTGGCCCAGCAGGTGCGCGACTCCTTCTCGGTCGTGGCCGCCGGCAAGGGCCTGGCCTTCGCGGTCGAGGTGGCGCCGGAGGCGGCCGGCATGTGGCGCGGCGACGGCGACCGCCTGCGCCAGATCGTCAACAACCTCGTCTCCAACGCCCTGAAGTTCACGCCGTCCGGTTCGGTGACGGCGCGCTTCGAGCTGGCCGACGCCGGCGGCGTGCGGCTGTCGGTGACCGACACCGGCATCGGCATCCCGCGCGACAAGATGGTCTCGCTGTTCGACAAGTTCACCCAGGCCGACAGCTCGACCACGCGCCGCTACGGCGGCACGGGCCTGGGCCTGGCCATCTGCCGCGAGCTGGCCCAGCTGATGCACGGCTCGATCTCGGTGACCAGCGAGGAGGGCAAGGGCTCGACCTTCTACGCCGAGCTGCCGCTGGAGCGCGGCGGCGCCGAGGCGCCCCAGGCCACACCCGCCGTCGCGCCTGAGATGGAGCAGCGCAGCGTCCGCGTCCTTGCGGCCGAGGACAATCCGGTGAACCAGAAGGTGCTGCAGGCGATCGTCGAGCCGATGGACGTCGACCTCGTCATCGTCGGCGACGGCCGCGCCGCGGTCGAGGCCTGGAAGCGCGAGCCCTGGGACATCATCCTGATGGACATACAGATGCCGATCATGGACGGCATCGCCGCCGCCCGCGCGATCCGCTCGGCCGAGGCCAGCGAGCAGCGCCCGCGCACCCCGATCCTGGCCCTGACCGCCAACGCCATGGTGCACCAGATCGAGGAGTACCTGGCCAGCGGCATGGACGGCCACGTCGCCAAGCCGATCGAGATCGCCAAGCTCTACGACGCCCTCAACCGCGCCCTGGCGGGCCACTCGGAAGCCGTGGCGGCCTAGGCGTCGATCCGATTGGAACCACGAAAGACACGAAATCACACGAAAGGGGCCTGCGGGCCCGGCGCCTGGGCGGCTGCGTTTCGTGTCTTTCGTGTCCTTTCGTGGTTCGAGTGATCCTCAAACCCGCAGCCGGCTCTCAAGAACCGTCACCGCCGCGCCGCGCAGGCGGACGCGGTCGCCGACGACCTGGCATTCGATGTCGCCGCCCCGGCCCGGATAGGCCTGGTGGAAGCGCAGGGTGTCGCGGCCGAGCTTCATCGCGAACAGCGGCGCGGCCGTGCAGTGGTAGCCGCCCGTGGTCGGGTCCTCGGGGATGCCCGAGCCCGGGGCGAAGTAGCGGCTGACGAGGTCGTACGGGCGCCCGGCGTCGGCCGGCGCGCTGACGCCGAGGTTGCCGCGGCCGGACGAGTGCCGGGCCGAGAGGGCCTGCAGGGCGGCGAGATCGGGCTTCAGCCCGCGGACGGTGGCTTCGTCGGCCATGACCGCGACCAGGCGGTCGGAGGTCCAGACCTCCACCGGCTCGGCGCCCAGAACCTCGGCGAGGCCGTCGGGGACGTCGATGCGGCTCGGCATGGTCGCCGGGAAGTCCATCTCGTAGCGCTCGCCGGCCCGGCGCACGATCAGCGGCCCGGAGCGGCTGTCGAAGCGCAGCTCGTCGGCGACGAGGCCCAGCTCGCCCAGCAGCACGTGGCTGGAGGCCAGGGTGGCGTGGCCGCAGAGCGGGACCTCCAGCGTCGGCGTGAACCAGCGCAGGCCGAAGCGGCCCGGCGCGTCCGTCCGCTTCAGGAAGGCGGTCTCGGCCTGGTTGTTCTCCGCCGCGAGCGCCTGCATCCAGGCGTCCTTCGGCCAGTCGTCGAAGGGCTCGACCACGCAGGCCGGGTTGCCCCGGAAGGCGGCCGAGGCGAAGGCGTCGATCGTCCATTGGCGCATGGCGCAGTCTCCCGTCAGAGCCGAAGCCGGCTTTCGATCACGGTCACGGCCGCGCCGCGGATCAGCACGCGATCGCCGGCGAGGACACACTCCAGCTCGGCGCCGCGCCCCGGATAGGCCTGGCGGAAGCGCAGAGTCTGGCGGCCGAGCTTTTCAGCGAACAGCGGCGCCAGGATGCAGTGCAGCGAACCCGTGGCGGGGTCTTCCGGAATGCCGGAACCCGGCGCGAAGAAGCGGCTGACCGCGTCGTGGTCGGCCGCTGCCGGCGCCAGGGCCGAGACGCCGATGTTGCCGGGCCCGAGGTCGGCCTCGGCGCCGAGCCTGGCGAGCGCGGAAAGATCCGGCTTCAGCCCCTCGACCGTGGCGGCGCCGTCGACCAGCGCCACCAGATAGGCGCCGGCCCAGACCTCGCGAACCTCGGCGCCCAGGGCCTCCGCCAAGCCCTTCGGCGCATCGATCCGCCGCGGCGGCTGGCTCGGGAAATCCATCTCGTAGCCGCCCGCCGCGCGGCGCACGAGGAGCGGGCCCGACAGGGTGTCGAAGGTGATCTCGGGCGCGGCGAGGCCGAGTTCGGTGAACAGGACGTGCGCGCTCGCCAGTGTGGCGTGGCCGCAAAGGGGCGCCTCGACCGCCGGCGTGAACCAGCGCAGGCCGAAGCGGGCCGGATCGGCCGTCTTCAAGAGGAAGGCGGTCTCGGCCTGGTTGTTCTCCGCGGCCAGCGACTGCATCCAGCCGGCGTCGCGCCAGGCGTCCTGGGGTTCGGTCACGCAGGCCGGATTGCCCCGGAAGGGGGCGGCGGCGAAGGCGTCCACGGTCCACTGGCGCATAGAAGGTCTCCAAACGACTTGGCCGGCCGATGTACCGTGACTATGATGCGAGTCAATCGACACATTGTCATAGAGACAATCGCTTGACCTGGACCCCCGCCCTGACCGACGGCCCGGAGCCGATCTGGCGCCGGCTCAGCCTGGCCCTGGAGGCCGACGTCCGCTCCGGCGCCCTCGCGCCCGGTGAGCGGCTGCCGCCGCAGCGCGACCTCGCCTACGCCCTCGGGCTCGGGGTCGGCACCGTCACGCGCGCCTACGCCGAGGCCGAGCGCCGGGGCCTCATCGAAGGTCAGGTCGGCCGCGGCAGCTTCGTCGCGGCGCAGAGGGCTCGCGCCGACGGCGACGACGCCATCGATCTCGGCCGCAACCTGCCGCCGCTCGGCCCGGCCGCCGCCCGCATCGCCGACGCCTTCGCCCGGCTGGCGCGGCGGCGCGACGTGGCCGACCTCCTGGCCTATCCCGACCCTCGCGGGGCGGCCCCACACCGGGCCGCCGGGGCGCGGTGGATCACGCGCACCTCGAACCATGAGGCGACGGCCGAGCGGCTGCTGATCACGGCCGGGGCGCAGCAGGCCGTGGCGGTGGCGCTGATGACGCTTTGCCGGCCCGGAGACACCCTCCTGGCCGAGGCGGCGACCTTCG
>DASZQQ010000023.1:0-7317 GCA_035549595.1 Caulobacteraceae bacterium | reverse complement strand
GGTTGAACAGGGCCGTCACCGCCGGGTCGGTGAAGTCGTCCGCCGGCACATAGACCGCCTGGATGGCCGAGACCGCCGCGCCCGGGACCGAGACGATCCGCTCCTGCAGGTCCGCCACCTCCGTGGCCAGGGTCGGCTGGTAGCCGACGCGCGAGGGGAGCCGGCCCAGGAGCCCGGAGATCTCGCCGCCGGCCTGGACGAAGCGGAACACGTTGTCCATCAGCAGCAGGACGTCCTGCCGGGCCTGGTCGCGGAAGTACTCGGCGATCGTCAGCGCGGTCAGCCCGACCCGCCACCGTGCGCCCGGCGGCTCGTTCATCTGGCCATAGACCAGGACCGTGCGCGGCAGGACGCCCGAGCGGCGCATCTCCAGCAGCATCTCGTGGCCTTCGCGCGAGCGCTCGCCGACGCCGGCGAAGACCGAGATGCCCTTGTAGGTCTCGACCATGGCGCGGATCAGCTCGGTCACCAGCACCGTCTTGCCGACCCCGGCGCCGCCGAACAGCCCCGCCTTGCCCCCGCGAGCCAGGGGCGCCAGCACGTCGATGACCTTGATGCCGGTCTCGAGCGGCGTGCGGCTGCCGCCCTGATCGGCGAGGGCCGGCGGCCGGCGGTGGATCGGCCAGCGCGCCGTGTCGCCCGGCAGCGGCGCGCCGCCGTCGTGGACCTGGCCCAGCACGTCCAGCAATCGGCCCAGGACCGCCTCGCCGACCGGCGCCGTCAGCGGGCCTCCGGTCGCCTCGACGGCCGCGCCACGGCTCAGGCCCTCGGTGCTCTGCAGCGCGAGCGCGCGGACGGTCCGGTCGTCCAGGTGAGCCTGCGTCTCAGCGATCAGCGGCGTCGGGCCGGCGATCGCCAGGGCGTCGTTGACCGCAGGCAGGGGCGGGGCGGCGAAGCGCACGTCGATCACCGAGCCGCGCACGGCCACGACCACCCCCTTCGCGGCGGTGGTCCCGGACGGCTCTGAACGGACGCCTGCGGCACTCATCGACGTGGTCACCCGATCGGGCGACAATATATCGCCCGGCGATGCAACCTTCCTAGCGCAGCGGCGCGGACGGGGGATTGACCGGGATCAAAGGCCCCGCGGCGATCAGGTGTCCTCTTCGAGCTCGTGCATCTCCCAGAGGTCGTTGCGCGAGAACTTCAGGTGGGTGCGAACGGCGAGCGCCACGGCTCGGCCGAGGCGCTTTTCCAGGGCGTGCAGGCGCTGGAAGGCCTCGCGCACGTCGGGGGGCAGGGCGACCTGCTCGTGCTCCTGGTGGGCGATCAGCGTCCCCTCGGCGCGGACCACCAGCTCGACGTTGAGGCGCACGTAGTCGTCGAGGTCCTTGGCCCCCGCTTCGCCCAGCCGCTCGCCCAGCTGGCGCAGCGCCCTCCCGCCCTCGCTCCCGGCGAAGGCGCCAGAGCGGATGTCGTCCAGCAGCCGCACGTGCGCGGCGCGGTCCTCGGCCAGCCAGGCGTGCGCGCGCCGCTCGCCGAGCGCGAAGAGGGCGAACAGCGTCAGGGGCACGGCCAGCAGCACCACCGCCATCGCCGCCACCGGCTCGTTCGGGAAGTGGTTGAACGCCGCGTGCAGGGCGATCGCGCCGGCAAGGCCGGGCAGGAACAGCAGCGGGTTCAGCCGGAAGCCGGTGGCGGCGACCCGCAGCCGGCCGGCGAACAGGGCCTGGGCGCTGGCCGCCAGGATCGCGGTCGCCCCGCCGTGCATCACCCCGGTGCCGAACCCGCGCACCAGCCAGACGCCGAGGTTCGCGCCGATGAAGCCGTGCAGGTAGAAGAGGTTCTCGGCCAGGGAGAAGCCGGCCCCCACGGCGAAGCCGGCGATGGCTGCATCGACCAGGTAGCCGATGCGGTTGAAGGCGAAGAGGCCGACGATCAGCAGCCCTTTCAGCGTCTCCTCGACCACCGGGGCGATCCAGCGGCTGTAGTCGGTGAAGCCGATCGGCAGCTCGTCCATGGCCCGCCAGTTGGCGAGGTAGCTGGCCGCCGCCAGCACCGCCCCGCCGGCCAGGAGGGCGCCGATCTCCTTCAGGCTCATCAGCTTGAAGACGTCGAGCAGCACGAACGCGGCCAGGCACACCGACACGGGCGCCAGGGCGACGACGATCTTGAGGACTTCGATGTCCATGCCGCTCAGAGGATCTTCAGCGAGGCCATGACCTCGGTGTGGCCGCCGCGATTGTGCTCGAATCCGCGCGCCACGCCCACCGAGAAGGTCATGGGCAGGCGAAGGGCCACGGTGAAGTTGAGGTCGGCCTGGGCGCCGATGGTCCCGAGGGTGCGGTTCGGTCCCGTCGGCGGAGCGACGGCGAGGACGCCGGCGAAGGCGGCCGTGCGCACCGAACCCAGGTAGAAGCTCGGCCGGCCGACCTCGGCGAAGCGCACCGGCGGCAGGTTCCACTCGGCGATGCTCTTGACGAAGCGGCGCGCGGCGATCTCGTCGATCTGGAACCCCGGGACGCTGTCGAAGTCGCGGTAGCGCTTCACCTCGCCGTCGTCGACGTAGTTGTTGCCGAAGGCCCCGAGGTACCAGGCGCCGAGGGGGTTGTTGCGGTCGCCGCCCGCGACGCCCGCGGCGTTGTAGAGCCACACCGACGAGTGGTTCCAGCCGATCGGCCGGCCGAAGCCGATCCCGGCGCGGACGCGCGGGAAGCTGCCGCCGGACGAACGGTCGCCCTCGAACGCCAGGTCCCAGACGAGGCCGCGCTCGCGGTCGATGGCGCCCAGCGACTTGGTGACGTCCTCGTAGGTGAGGCTCGCGCGCACCGAGCCGATGTTGCTGTTGGCCCCGGTCGGCACGTTCTGGGCCCCGGGCAGGGTGTCGAGGCCGAAGTAGCCGCCGGCTTCGAGCTTCAGGTCGAGCTGGCGCGGCACGTCGTAGAGCAGGGTCTTGTGGTAGCCGACGATCACCGCGTCGCCCTTGCGCGCCCTCTCGGTGGGGCCGAACAGGTCGTAGAACGCCGCGTCGTTGTGCCAGTAGCGCAAGGACCAGGCGATGGTGTGGAAGCGCAGGTCCGCGTGCCAGCGCTCGCCCGCCGGCAGGCCGGGCGCCGGGGAATAGCTGACCGTCGCCGTCAGCTGGTCGAACTGCATCGGGTCTTCGACGATCGCGTGGGCGCCGAAGGCGACTTCGCTCTTGTAGCCCTCGATCACCGGATAGACCGCCGCCAGCCGCATCTCCGAGGTCGGCACGTACTTGCCGCGGCGCGTGACCATCTGGTCCAGCGGCACGGTCGCCGGCGAGCCCACGGCCCAGGTCTTCACCACCGGATGCTGCGCCGCCACCTCCGAGCCCAGGAAGGTGATCGCCCCCAGGTCGTCGAGCGGCTTCGGATCCAGCTTCACCGGCGTCAGGCCCTGGCCGGTGTATTCGAACGCGACCAGGGAGCCGTCGGGGCGCGGGATCGGCCGGAAGAGGCCGGTGGCGGCGTTGGAGACGGCGTCGACCTTCTGGGTCGCCAGGTCGAAGCGGTAGATGTTGGAGACGCCGGTGTAGTAGCTGGTGCCGAAGAGCGCCTTGCCGTCCGGCGAGAACACGAAGCCCTCGGGCGTGGCGCCCGGCTGGCGCAGGGTCGCGATCGGAGCCGGCTCGTCTTCGCCGAGGTCGCCCAGGCGGAACACCTGCACGCTCTGCTCGCCGTTGATCTCGCCGACCGAGGCCGACAGCAGGGAGCCGTCCGGCGAGATGTCGAGGTCGAACAGGATCCGGCCATAGGGGAAGGTGTGCACCTGGTTCCAGCCGGTGTAGGGCGGCGGAATGCGCACCAGGGTGACGTAGCCGTTCAGGTGCCTGAGGCCCCAGATCGACTTGTCCTTCGGGTTGAACACGATGTCGCCGATGCGCCCGTCGCGGATCAGCATCCGCGTCCTGCCGGTGCGCACGTCCACCTGCATCAGGTCGCGGTAGGCGTAGTTGTCGGCGGTGTAGAAGGCCAGGTCGTCGGCCGGATCGTAGGCCAGCGACGTCACCCGGTAGAGCATCTGGCCCTTGATCTCGGCCAGGCGCCGCACCTGGCCCGACTGCAGCGACAGCACCCCGACGTGGCCGATCACGCCCGGATAGCGGAAGGCGCCGACGAGGTCGCCCGTGGCCGGGTCGATGAACGAGCGGCTGACCGAGCCCAGGGCCCGGGGCGAGAGCCGGGTCAGCGGCGTCAGCGGGTAGCGGCTGACCTGGGCCAGGTTGGCGCGCTGGAAGTCGTGCTCCCAGGCGATCCAGTCGGCCCAGGCCGAATCCAGCGACTGGCCGAACACGCGTCTGAACTGCTCCGAATAGTAGGGCGCGCTGCCCTCGTCGCGGCGCAGCCACGCCACCACCTTCTCCGGCGAGCGGGTCAGGGCCAGGTAGCTGAAGAAGCGCGTGCCGTAGAGGTAGTCGTTGACCCCGACCTGGAAGTCGATGGCGGTGCCTTCCGACTCCAGGCCCAGCGGCGAGAAGAAGCGCGCGTCGTCGCGCACCATGGCGCGGAACACCATCTCGTCGTAGCCGCCCTGGGCGCGGCCGAAGCCGCCGGCCATCCAGGTCTCCATGAAGACGGCGCTGCCTTCCAGGTACCAGCGCGGCACGTTCACCCGGGGCGTGGCCAGGAAGTTGTAGAGGATCGATTCCGGATGGTCCTCCAGCGGCATCGGCTTGCCGTGGAACAGCCGCCGCCAGCGCGCGTCGTCCGAGTTCCAGACGTCCATGGTCGCCACGTGCACCGGCTCGTGGTTCATCAGGGTGAAGAAGCGCTCGCCGGCGCTGAAGGTCTCGAAGGTCTGGCTGAGCGGGGCGATGTCGACCAGGATCGCGTTGTTGGGCGAGGCCCGGGCGGCGGCGTTGCCGTAGTCGGAGAAGTCCTTCAGCAGCACCGTGGTCCTGTCCCACGGCTTCCAGCCGAACGTCCGCCTCTGGAACTCCAGCGAGTTCAGGAAGCTGCGCGCGATGTGCGGCGTCAGGTACGTCTCCGACGGCGCGAAGTAGAGCAACCGGAGATCCTTAGTCTCCAAGGCGTCGAGGTCGATCTCGCCGTGCGGCCTGGCCGGGGCGGCGGCCGGCGGCGGGGCGACGGGGGCTTCGGCCGGCGGCGGCGGCGCGTCCCCGGCCCACGCGCCCGTCGCGCAGGCGAGCGCCAGCGCCAGGCCGATCAGAGCCCCCTTGCCCTTCAAGCCGCCCCCTTTCGCGCGCCCCCCGGCGCGACCGACCCCAAGCCCTCAGTAGGCGTTCAGCGCCTTGGCGAAGCCCGCGTCGCCGAGCATGGCCGCGAACGACGGGTTCGAGGCCAGGGCCGCGAAGGCCGGATTGCTGGCCGCCGACTGGAAGGCCTGGGCGTTGTGCGCCAAGGCCGACAGGGCCTGGGCGTTGCCGGCCAGGGCCGCGAACGCCTGCGGCTGGGCCGCCATCGCCGCGAACGCCTGAGGGTACGACGCCATGGCCGCAGCCGCCTGGGCGTTCATCCCGGCCGCCACCTGGCTGGCCGCCGCGGCCTGGGCCTGGAACGCCGCCGCGCTGGAGGCCATCGAGGCGAAGGCCTGGGCGTTGGCCGCCAGCGCCGCGAACGCCTGCGGCTGGCGGGCGAGCGCCTGGAAGGCCTGGGCGTTGGCGGCGAGCGCCGAGAACGCCTGGCTGTCGGCGCGGATCGCGGCCATGGCCTTGGCGTCCTGCGCCAGGGCCTGGAAGGCCTGGGCCGATCCGGCCATGGCGACGTTGGACGCCGGATTGGCGGCGGCCGAAGCGAACGCCTGCGGATGGCCGGCGAAGGCGGCGAAGGCCTGCGGGTTGGCGGCCATGGCCGCGAACGCCTGCGGATGGGCGCCGAAGGCGGCGAACGCCTGGGCGTGGCCATTCATCGCCGCGAACGCCTGCGGCTGGCTCGCCATCGCCGCGAACGAGGCGCTCTGGCCGGATGCGGCGGCGTTGAACGCGGCGGCGAACTGCGAGGCGGCCTGCGCCGAGGCGGCCAGGGCCTGGGGCTGGCTGGCCAGCGCCTGGAACGCCTGGGCGTTGGCGGCCATGGCGGCGAAGGCGCTGGAGCCGGCGAGCGCGCTGAACGCCTGGGGATTGGCGGCGAGCGCCTGGAACGCCTTGGCGTTTGACGCCATCGCCGCGAACGCCTGGCTGTCGGCGCGCAGGGCCGACATGGCCTTGGCGTCCTGGGCCAGCGCCTGGAAGGCCTGGGCGGCGCCGGCCATGGCGAGGTTCGAGGACGGGTTGGCGGCGGCCGCCGCGAACGCCTGCGGATGGCCGGCGAAGGCGGCGAAGGCCTGCGGGTTGGCGGCCATGGCCGCGAACGCCTGCGGGTGGCTGGCCATGGCGGCGAAGGCCTGCGGGTGTCCGGCCATGGCGGCGAAGGCCTGCGGCTGGCTCGCCATCACGGCGAAGGCCGAGTGGCCGTTGCTGGCCTGGGCGTTGGCGGCCATGGCGGCGAACGCCTGCGACGAGGCCGCCTGGCTGGCCGCCGCCTGGGCGGCGAGGGCGGCGAAGGCCTTCGGGTTCTGCGCCAGGGCGGTGAACGCCTGCGGGTTGGCGGCCATGGCCGACAGCGCCGCGGGGTTCTGGGCCAGGGCCATGAAGCCCGGATCGCGGGCCAGGGCCCGGAAGCCCGGGTTCTTGATCATCACTTCGAAGGCGTCGGTCTGCATCAGCGAGACGACCGTGGTGTCGCCCAGCTTGACGTCGCCCGACTGCACCTGGCTCGCCTGGTAGCGCGCGGCCGGGGCGATGGTGCCGGAGGTGCCCGCGC
The DNA here is from genome assembly GCA_035549595.1 of Caulobacteraceae bacterium. Lineage (GTDB taxonomy): Bacteria > Pseudomonadota > Alphaproteobacteria > Caulobacterales > Caulobacteraceae > Acaudatibacter. The sequence goes on along the minus strand of DASZQQ010000023.1, from coordinate 592 downwards.
CGCGGGGCGGATAGACGCGTCCCAGCACGGCGGCGCCGCCGGCGACGATGACGAGCACCGCGCTGGCGACGACGAGACGGCGGTTGTTGAAGGACGTGGCGCCGCTCATCGGCTCCCCCTGGGTAAATTCCGTTAACGGAGGGTGGCCGGAAGAACGATGTTTCGTCAATGCAACGGGCGCGCTTCCCGAGCGGATATTGGCGATTTCTCGGCCAAGTTCATCCTCCGGCGCCGACGAAGGCGGAAACATCGGCGTTCAGCTGTTCCAGGTGGGTGACGAAGAGGGCGTGCGGCGCGCCGGCGTAGACCTTCAGCGCCGCGCCGGGGACCAGGGCGGCCGTCCGCCGTCCGGTCAGGTCCAGCGGCGCCGAGGCGTCGGCGTCGCCGTGGATCACCAGCGTCGGCAGCCTCAGGGCCCTCAGCTCCTCGCTCTGGTCCTGGCTGGCGAAGGCCTCGTTGCAGGCCAGCCAGACGCGCAGCGACGAGCCCAGCATCAGGTCCATCAGCCAGTCGAGCATGGCCTGCGAGGTGTCCGGCGCCACGAACGGCCGGGCGTCGTCGGTCATCCAGCCGGCCCGGTCGCGCCGCCAGG
>DASZQQ010000022.1:0-1774 GCA_035549595.1 Caulobacteraceae bacterium | reverse complement strand
TCGCTGGGCAAGACGGCCGCGGACTGCTGGACCGGCATGTTCTACCTCGAGCGAGCCTGCAAGCAGCAGGTCATGGCGCTGTCGGCCGGGCGCGAGAACGTGCTGATCGCGCCGGAGGCCTCGCAGGCCGAGGTGCGGTCGCAGACGGCGCGCGGCATCGGCGGGGGCCTGGCCTGGCCGGGCGCGCTTCGCCGGCTCGACCGCGAAAACCCCGGCTACGACGCCTGATCCCCTTTGGCCCAGGCGCGTCATTCTCGCGCCCGGGCGCTTCTGCGCATTTCTTCACCGGCCGCGATCCTGGTAGGTTAACCGGGTTCACTTTGTTGCGGCGCTGATAATCTCAGTCATGCTTCTGTCACTGGACGCGACCATAGGCGCGTCGCATAGCCTGGGACGCGGGGGGCCGCCGCGATCCGCACCGTCGATTTCTGGAGCGCTCGTTGATTCGTAGGCATTTTTTCCTGGCTGGCGCGATCGCGGTCGTGCTGCTGATGGTGGTGGCCGGGGCCCTGCGACTGACGGTGCTCAAGGGCGGCGGCGGCGACCAGGGCGGGCAGGGTGGTCCGTCGGCCGCGGCCGGCCGGGGCGGCCACGGCGGAGGGCCGGGCGGTCCTGGCGGCGGCGGGGCGACGGTGACCCCGGCCGTGGTCGAGGCGCGCACCTTCACAGACCGCCTCGAGGTGCTGGGCGTCGCCAAGGGACGGCAGTCCGTGACCCTGACCTCGAACGCCACCGAACTCGTCACCGGCGTGCGCTTCCGCGACGGCCAGGCCGTCGCCAAGGGCCAGGTGCTGGTCGACCTGCAGGCCCGCGAGGAGGACGCCGCGGTCGCGCAGGCCGAGGCCGCCCTGGGTCTCGCCCAGACCACCTATGCCCGCTGGCAGGCGCTGGACGCCAAGGGGTTCGCGCCGAAGCAGACGCTCGACCAGTACAAGGCCCAGCTCGTGCAGGCCCAGGCCGCCCTGGCTGCGGCGAAGTCGCGGCGGCTGGACCGCGCCATCCGCGCGCCGTTCTCTGGCGTCGTCGGCCTGTCGGACGTGGCGCCCGGCGCCCTGATCAACCCCGGCACGCCGATCGTGTCGCTGGACGACATCGCCGTGATCCGGGTCGACTTCGACATCCCCGACCGGTTCCTGTCGACGCTGCATCCGGGCTCGCCGATCACGGCCACCTCGGATTCCTACCCCAGCGTCGTCTTCCGCGGCTCCATCGCCCAGCTCGACACGCGCGTGAACGAGCAGACCCGGGCGATCCGCGCCCGCGCCGAGTTCCCCAACCCCGGCGCCAGGCTGCGCCCCGGCATGCTGATCAAGGTCTCGATCGACCAGGGCTCGCGCCAGGCGCTGGCGGCGCCCGAGGCGGCGGTGCAGTTCTCGGCCGACCAGCCCTACGTCTACGTCATCGCCAACCGCGGCGGGCGCACCGTCGCCGAGCAGCGCCCGGTCGCCACCGGCGCCAACGAGAACGGCTACATCGAGATCCGCGACGGCCTGGCGGGCGGCGAGCAGATTGTCGCCGACGGCCTGAACAAGGTGCAGCCGAATTCGCCCGTGCGCCTGGCCACGTCCCGGCCGCCGCGCCCGCCCGGCGCGAAGCCCGCCGCCACGGCCCAGGTTCCGGCCCGCAACGCCCAGGCGGCCCCGCCGGCAGGCGCGGCCGTGGTTGCCTCGCGATGACCCTCTCCGACCTCGCCGTCCGCCGGCCGGTGTTCGCGGCCGTCGCCGCGATCATCCTGTCGGTGATCGGCCTCGTGGCCTTCTTCGCCCTGCCGGTG
>DASZQQ010000021.1:0-9385 GCA_035549595.1 Caulobacteraceae bacterium | reverse complement strand
GAGGCGACCTCTGTCCCGCAGTCCCGTGACGCTCCGCACGCGCTCGGCCGAAGTCAAATGCGATAGCCCTGACTTCGGAGGCGGCCCTCACCACACCAGGGCGCGGTCCGGCGGGGCGAGGTAGAGCTTCGCCCCCGGCTTCACGGCGAACGCCGTGTACCAGGCGTCGAGGTTGCGCACGGTGTCGGCGCGGTAGGGCGCGGGGGCGTGGCCGTCGGTCAGCACCTGGCGGCGCAGGGCCGGTTCGCGCGCCTTGAAGCGCCAGGTCTGGGCGTACTTGACGAAGAACGCCTGGTCGCCGCCGAGCCCCTCCACGGCGCGCGGGGCGCGTCCGCCGAGCGCTGCATGATAGGCGTCGAGGGACGCGGCGACGCCAGCCACGTCGGCGATGTTCTCGCTGAGCGTCTGATGGCCGTTCACGTGCAGGCCGGGCAGCGGCTCGTAGCCGTCGAACTCCTGGGCCAGGCGCTCGCCGGCGGCCTTGAAGTGGGCCGCGTCCGCGGGCGTCCACCAGTTCGCGAGCTGGCCGGAAGCGTCGAACTGGCTGCCCTGGTCGTCGAAGCTGTGGCTGATCTCGTGGCCGATGGTGGTCCCGATGGCGCCGTAGTTCACCGCCGGGTCGGCCCCGGCCTGGTAGAACGGCGGCTGCAGGATCGCGGCCGGGAAGTTCAGGCCGTTCTGCATCGGCAGGTTCACCGCATTGACGGTCTGCGGCGTCATCCACCACTCGGACTTGTCCACCGGCCGCCCCAGCTTGCCGACGGCGTAGCGGTAGTCGTTGCGCTCGGCGGCGTCGAAGTTGGCCAGGGCCTGGTCGCGGGCCACCGCCAGGGCGCCGTAGTCGCGCCAGTGCTCGGGGTAGCCGATGCCGACATACAGCGTCTTCAGCTTGGCCTCGGCCTTGGCCTTGGTCTGCGGCGCCATCCACGCCAGGGCCTCGATGCGGCGGCCGAAGGCGGCCTCGATGTTGGCCACCATGCGCTGGACCTCGGCCTTGGCCGCCGGCGGGAACCACCTGGCCACATAGAGCTGGCCGACCGCGTCGCCGAGCGCGCCGTTCACCGCATCGATCCCCCGCTTCCACCGCGGCCGCGGCTCCAGGGCCCCGGTCAGGGTCTGGCCGTAGAAGGCGAAGTTCTCGTCGCGGAACGCCTTGGGCAGGACGTCGGCGTGATGGTCGAGGGCGTGGAAGGCCAGGTAGTCCTTCCAGACGTCCAGGGGCTCGGCGGCGACGAGGGCGGAAAGGCCCGTGATCGCGCCCGGCTGCCACACGTAGAGCCTCTTCTGCCCGTCCAGCCCGGCGGCGCGGAAGTAGCCGGCCCAGTCCAGGCCCGGCGCCTTGCGGGCGAAGTCGGCCAGGGCCCAGGGGTTGTCGGCCTTGTGCACGTCCTCGGAGTCGGCGCGGCTGACGTGGGCGGCGGCGATCTTGCGCTCCAGGCCCAGGATGCGCGCGGCCTTGCCGTCCGGGTCGGCGACGCCGGCCAGGCGCAGCACGGCGGCGATGTGTTTCAGATAGGCCTGCTGGTAGGCGACCATCTTGGCGTCGGCGCCGAGGTAGTAGTCGCGGTCCGGCATGCCGAGGCCGCCCTGCAGCAGGTAGCCGACGTTGACGTCCGCCTGGTGCAGGTCGGGCGAGACCCACAGGCCGAAGAGGTTGTCGGTGTGGAAGTTGGTGGCGTTCATCGGGTCGACGTCGGCCCGCAGGTTCGCCCCCAGGTCCCGCGCCAGGGCCGCCTTGTCGGCGATCGCCGCGATGGCCGAGAGCCGCGGCTGGATCGGCGCCAGGCCCTTGGCGTCGATGCCGGCCTCGTCGGTGAAGGCCGTGTAGTAGTCGCCGACCTTGCGGGCCGCCGGACCTTCCTGCGCGCCGTCCTTGGCCGCGGCCTCGACGATGTCGCGCGTCCGCTGCTGCGTCAGCTCGGCGAGCTGGGCGAAGGTCCCCCAGGTCGAGCGCTCCGGGGGAATGACGGCGGTGCGGTCCCAGGCGCCGTTGGCGTAGGCGAAGAAGTCGTCGCCCGGCGCGACGGCGAGGTCCATGCCCGCCTTGTCGAGCGGGGGCGACGCGGCGGCGGCTTTCCGGGCCGGCTGCGAGCAGGCGCAGACCGCGATGGCGGCCAGGATCGGCAACAGGACGCGAAGGCGCATGGACGCTCCGGGGACGGACGCTCTGAAGAAGCCAGCTCCCTTCTAGCGAGCATCCGCCCCCGGCCGCAACGCTGCGGCGGCGACGGCGGCCCCAGAGCACGATTCAACGATCAGAACCGGGTTCTTCTTTTGCGGAACGCGCTCGCGCCAGGACCGCCCGGTCGTAGAGTGAGGCCCGCTCGCCCGTCCGCACCGGCGCCATGGCCGCGTCGAATCCCGCCCGCCAGACGACCAGGCGCACATAGGCGCCGCTCCGGTCCCCGCTGCGGGCCGCGTCCTCGACCGCGCGCAGGTCGGCGTCGGCGACCTCGAGTCGCGCGCGGGCCTCGGCCAAGGCCGGGCCTGGATAGCGCTCGTAGACCGCGCCCAGGGCGGAGCGCGCCGCCTGGACCATGACCACGGCCGATGCGGCGTCCGACCGCTTCAGCGCCGCCTCGGCGGCGTTGGCGGCCCGGGCGGCGTCATCCAGCGCGGCGCCCGCGGTGACGGGCGTCTGCGCCCCGGCCGGGCAGGCGTCCGGGCCCATGGCCCGCACATAGTCGGCCAGCCCCTTCAGCACCGCCGGCGGCGGCTCGGCGCCATCGAACTCCTGTGTGACCAGCCCGCGGATGAACGTCTCAAGCGCCCCGGACGAGGGATCCTGCGACACCTTCAGGGCGCTCTTCGGCCCGCCCAGATCCGGGATCGGCTTCGGATTGTCGACGCCGTCGCCGCGGTGCGACGAGAACAGGCTGGACGTGACGTCGGCCGTGCCCGGCGCTCCCGAGAGACCCGGGAAGTCGAAGCTGGCGTTGGTGCGGCCGTTGCGGTGGCAGGTCTCGCAGGCGACGCCGGCGCGCGCCGCCTGCCCGCCGAGCAGCAGCGGCGTGCGGAACGCCGCACGGCCGAGCTCGACGCTGTAGGCGCCCTCGAGGTCCGCCGGACGCTTCAGGCACTCGACCGGCTGGCGCGTCAGCACGGCCGCCGCGTCCGCGCCCGGCGGCAGCCACCGCATCGCCTTCAGCGGCGGGGCCGCGGCGGCGTCCGCCCCGGCCCGGGCGGCGCCCAGGCCGGCGGCGAGAACCGTGGCGAAGGCGGCGGCCGCGGCCCCGGCGCTCAGGACGCCGGGTCGCCGCCGTGCTCGATCCACCGCCTCAGGTCCTCCGCTTCGGCGCAGCCGAACGTGCATTGCGCGTCCAGCCGGGCCAGCATCGCCCTGGCGCCGGGAAGGTCGCCGCGCACGACCTTCAGCTCGCCGTAGTATTCGGTGGCGCCGCGGTGCGCGGGGGCCATGGCGAGGGCCTGGCGGTAGTAGCGCTCGGCGTCGTCGAGCCGCCCGAGCTTGCGCGAGACGTAGCCCTTGTAGGTCAGGATGTCGGGGTGCGGGCCGATCGCCGCCTCGGCGTCCGTCAGCGAGCGCCAGGCCTCGTCCCAGCGGTGCTCGTTGATCAGGCTGACCGCGCGCACATAGGCCGCATCGCCCGCCGCCGCGCCGGCGAACATCAGGCTGGAGGGCGCCGCCAGCGACGCGGCAGGCGCGCCGCCGATCGCCGCCTCGACCGCGGCCACGGCGGCCTTCAGGTCGGCCGATTCGGCGCACGAATCGCCGCACGCCTGGGCCCGCGCCTTCAGGGCGTCGAGCTCGGCCTGGGCCTTGGCCGTATCCTTCAGCCGCACCAGGGTCAGGGCGTACTCGCGGTGCGGGGCGACCGGGGCGGAGTCGATCTTGATCGCCTTCTGATAGGCCTTGGCCGCGCCCTTGGAATCACCGGCCCCCGCCTTGGCCAGGCCCAGCATGTACCAGGCGTTGGCGTTGCGGCCTTGGGCGTCGGTCACGTGCTCGAAGTCGCGCACCGCGTCGCGGTAGCGCTTGGCCTCGAGGTCCGAGACGCCCTGCTGGTATTCCTGCACCGGGTCGTACTGCGGCGTGGAGACGCTGGGGACCTCGCCCCCGCCTCCCCCGCCGCCGCCCATGGCCAGGGCGGCGCCGCCCGACGCCGCAGCCAGCGCCGCCGCCAGGACGGCCGCACGCCGGAGTTTTCGCGATCTCATGTCCCTGCACTTCTCCAGGAGGGACCCTCTCGGGCCCGACTATGCCCAATGGCGAAGGCTCTGTCATGTCCCGCCTTGGCCATCTGCCTGACGGAAAAAAGCCCCCGCCCGCCCCGGGCGTTAACGGACGATTAACCATACCGCCCGACCCTCGTGAGCGTCTTCCTTGAAGACACCCCACCATCACCGACTTCACCCAGCCCGGCCTCGGCCGGGCTGTTTTTTCACCCGCTTGCGCAGTCGCGCGGGCCAGTCTATAGGCCCCCTCCTTCAGCGGCGCCTGATCCTCGGTAGCTCAGCTGGTAGAGCAGTCGGCTGTTAACCGACGGGTCGTAGGTTCGAGTCCTACCCGAGGAGCCACCGCAGGTGGCTAAGGCGAAAGCAAGGGCCGGCTTCAGGCCCCACCCCGTCCTTCACACCTCCACGCCTGCGCGCCTCAGGTCACGGTAGAGCTTGCGCAGGTTCTGGAGATTGACGGCCGCCGCCGCGGTCGCCTTCTCGCTTCGCATCGTGGCTTCCGGCACGATCACGCCGCCGCGGACGCGAACGCACAGCCCCTCCTCGATCATGCGGTTGATGTTGCGCCGGACGGTCTCGAACGGCAGGCCGAGCCCCTGCGAGACGGCCGATACGCTGACAGGCCGACGCGCGCTGTCGGGCGGCACGGGCTCGGCCCCCGGCTCGAGGGGGCCCTTGCGGTCGACATGCGAGGTGTTGGCGGCCGAGATCGCCTGCAGGATCACGGCCCTGAGCAGCTCACCGCGGTGGAGGTCGACGAGCAGCCGCACGGTTCGCAGCAGGTAGTCGTTGGACAGGCGGGCCGCCGCGCGGGCCTGGGCCTCGTCGATGTCGGTCATTCGACGCGGTTGATGATCGAGGCGGTGGCGACGAGTTCGGTCAGCAGCGCGAGGGTGGAGCGTCCCGGGCCGTCGAACGGATCCAGGTCCAGCCGCTTGAAGTACTTCAGGACCAGCGCGGGGTTGAGCTTGGCAAGGCTGACCTGCCCCATCGACCAGCTGCCGAACTGCCGCTCGGGGATCTCATCGTAGGCAAGGAGGCGCACCTGCGTGTGCCGGGGGTCCCGGACGATCGCGTTGTACAGCTCGCAGACCTCGTCGCGGCCGCCTTCGAGCACCTGGACGAAGAGATTGTCGGCGACGCAGAGCAGCCCGGTGACGCCGCTGGCGGCGTTGTTCCTGCGCGACTGCTCCAGCACGCGGGCGAGATCGGGACCGCTGAAGGACGGGACGGGACGGCTGGCGTAGAGGCAGCGGACGAGCATGGCCGTCTCAGGTCCTTTGCTTGAGGAGCGACAGGAATTCGCTGCGCAGCTGCGCGTCCTTCAGGAAGGAGCCGCGCATGACGCTGTTGGTCATCATCGTCTCGCTGTCCTTCACCCCGCGCCAGTGCATGCAGAAGTGATCGGCCTCCATGACCACTGCCAGGCCGTCCGGCTTGACCTTGTCCATCATCAGCTCGGCGACCTGCGATATCGCCTCTTCCTGGATCTGCGGACGGGACATGATCCAGTCCACGAGGCGGGAGTATTTCGAGAGCCCGATCAGGTTGGAATGCTCGTTCGGCATCAGGCCGATCCACAGGCGACCCATGATCGGACAGAAATGGTGGCTGCACGCGCTGCGCACGGTGATCGGCCCGACGATCATCAGTTCGTTCAGCGACGCGGCGTTCGGGAATTCCGTCACCGGCGGCGGCGCGGCATAGCGCCCGCGGAACACCTCGGTCAGGTACATCTTGGCGACGCGGCGGGCGGTCTCCTGGGTGTTGTGATCGCTCTCGGTGTCGATCACCAGGCTCTCGAGAACCGCCCTGAACTTGTCCGCGACCTCTTCCTGCAGCGCGTCGAGTTCGCCGGGCTCTATGAGATCGGCGATGTTGTCGTTGGCGTGAAAGCGGCGGCGCGAGGCCACGAGCCGCTCGCGGATCAGCGCAGACACCGGTCGACCTTCGTCCATCGAGTCCAAGGAACAGACCTGCCCTTCCCGTCCGCCGCGCCGCGCGGCCGACTCCATCCGGTGTCATACGCGCGAGCCGGGCGACCGGATCACTGCGTCGCGGCGCGAACGGGCGGTCGGGGCGCGAAGCCGCTATGCCGCCGCGTCCGCGACGTCGGCGACGACATGATACCTGACCCGGCGGCCGCCCGGCGCATTCATCGCATCGGCGCACGCCTGGGCGGCGCTCAGGTCGTCGAAAGGTCCGTAGACGCGGGGCCAGGGCAGATGCCTCGCCCCGTCGGCCCAGCGGCCGCCAAGGACCCAGTAGCGCGCGGTGAAAGTCGGCGAACGAACAGCGGTCATCACAAGGTCTCCCAGTTGTCGGCGCCGGCGTACCGGTGCGTGGCGCAGCCCCGGTCGTCGAGCGCGAAGAGGTGGATCCAGCGGTTGTCGAGCAGGGCCTTCACCGGCGGGTGGCGCGCCAGCACGGTCCCGATGTCGCCCCGGTCCGCGGCGATGAAGACGCTGAGACGCACCGGCTCGTGGACGAACCGCTCGCCGTCGTGGACCGATTGCAGAGGCAGGCCCGTCCGCAGGTCGCCGGCGTTGCCCTCGAGGACGCCGAGGCGGCCGCAGACGTTGTGCAGGGTCTTGTCGCCGGCCCCGAAGGCGGCGTTGTCCACCGTGGAGCCGTAGTACTGCAGGCTGATCCAGCTGGCGACGATCATCGGCGCGGTCAGGATCAGCTCCAGCACCGTCAGGTCGGGATCGGACCTGCGGTCGTAGCTGTGCAGGAACGCGCGTCCCTCCAGGTCGCGCCCGGCCGTCAGCGACCGCGGTGCGGCGATGAACGCCGCGGCCCTAGCCAGCCCCCACTCGGGCCGCACCTGGGACCAGTCCCGGCTGCGGGCCGCGATCCGATGTTCGTCGCCCTGGGCCAGGCCGAGAAGCGGCGCGCGCTCGGCCCGCACGAGCCGCGAGGCCACCTCGAGCCGGTCAGAGAGCTGCGCGAGCGCCGCCCGATGACGGGATGGGACAACGTCCGCATCGAGCAACGACAGCCGGTCTGTCGTCGTATCGTGCAGGGCGGCGAGGAACCAGGTGTCCTGCGGGACCGAGATCCCCCTAAGCTCCAGGCCCGCCCGCACCTGCGGATCGTTCAGCAGGGCGGCGGCGAACCGGGCGTTGGGCGCGCCGCTGTGACCGCCGCACGCGCCGCAGTCGAGGCCGGCGGCGTGCGGATTGTTGGTGGTGCTCGCGCCGTGGCCGACGAGCAGCACGAGGGGCGCGAAACCATCGGTCAGCGACATGCCCCGCAGCGCGCCTTCCGCCAGATCGATGCGCCTGTCGTGGTCGAGCCCGTGGGCGCATGGCGCCGGCGTCTCGCCGCCGGTCTTCGTCCGTCCCAGCCCCGACGCCGCCGTCGCGAGCTTCACGGCGTAGCCGAGGCCGAAGGCCTCGACGTAGCCGAAGCAGGATACGGCGGACTGCCTGAAGCGCGACCACAGGGCGCGCCCTGCCCGAGGCGCGGCGGGCCGTCCCCCTGGGCGCGCGCTGAAGCTCGGCCGCAGCAGGACGGGGCAATGCGCCTCCACCTCGTCCTCTCCGTAGGCCATCGGCATGCCGAAGAAACCGGCGAAGCCGAGCGTCCGGGCCGCCGGCCAGACCGTCTCCAGCGCCCGCCGGAACGGCTCGGACCGGACATCGATGCAGAACACGGCCTGGAGCGCGGGCCGGATCGGCGCGGCGACGGCCGCGGGCGCCGCGAGGCGCGCCGCGAGCCCCCTCTGGTAGGCGTGCTCGTAGGCGTCCTGCAGCACGAGGTCGACGGCGAGGTCCGCGCTATCCGACGCGCCCTGCGGCGCCGGGCCAAGGGACGCCGCCAGCGCGGCGCGCCACGCCGACACGAACGCGCCGTCGCACCGCTGCCGGAAGAGCGCGAAGCCCCAGACCACCCGGATCGCGAGGAGATCGACGAGCCATGCCCCCTCCCCGCCGGCCTGGTCCGCCTCCCAGTCGAGGCGGCGCACGTAGGCGGCCCAGCCCCTCACGTCGAAAAGGGCGCGGTAGAGGTAGTCCGCCCACTTCTGTGACGGGATCGCCAGGGCGTCGAGCACGAAGGCGATCGCCTCCGTCGCATCGTCCGGCATGGCCGCGACCGTTTCGGAGAAGCCGGTCACCCCCATCACCTGCGGGTTCTGGTCGAAACGCATCGCCCAGCGCCAGGCGGCGTAGAGCGGCTCGCCGCGCCAGGGCGCCGCCCAGGCGGCCTGGCCGGCGTCGAAATAGGCGGCGCACCACTTGGAGATCTCGTCGACCATGAAGGCGGTCCTGGAGACCTGCCTGTCGCCGGCCGAAAGGCCGTCGAGCACCTCCGCGACGGTGGCGATGCGGTCCGAGGGCCGGGTCGACTCCGCCCGATCCTGGCCGAGCGCGCGGACGACCTCGTCGGCCGACAGGCTGCCCGTCCCGGACCGGGCGAGGGCCGCGGCGATGTCGGTCCGCGTGATGCGGCCCTCGTCGAAGGCGGCGCGGTAGAAGCTGCGCGGCATCAGCATCTTCGCGCCGGTCAGGCGCCGATGCGCCGCCGCGGCCTCGCCGAAGTCGAGGGTGGAGAAGCCCAGGAACGGGTTCACGGCCACGAAGCTCGACAGGGGCCACAGCGGCGCGATCCGTTCGCACGCCTGCCGGATGGCCTCCCGCAGGGACGCGTCCGTCGGGGCGTGCCCCTTCGCGTCGGGGACGACGGCGACCGGCGCTGGCGCGGTCGGGGCGAGAGCGAGGCTCATGAGGCGACTCCGGTATCGAGGGCGACGGTCGGCCGGGCGGGCCAGAGGCGCAGAACCCAGCGGTTGGCGAAGGTGTTGAGGTAGAAGCCGTTGGCGACGGCCGCGTAGGCGCGGGCCCAGGCGACCGAGCGCGCCGCGCCCGGAAGCCGCAGCTGCAGGGAGACGAGCGCGGTCATCAGGGTCGTCACGGCGATCGCGGCGCCGACGGCGAAAGCGCCGGGCTGGCCGGCGACCGGCAGGCCCGGCAGCCGGGCGAAGACCCAGTGCCAGAGCGCGTAGGCGCCGCCGCCGGCCAGGCTGGCGCTCGCAGCCGCAAGCGCGTGCGCGGCGGAGCCACGGACCCAGGCCTCGGCCCAGAGACGCGCCAGTCCGAGCAGCAGGACGGCGCCCAGCACGAACCCGCCGGGATCACGGCCCGGTCCCAGGCCCCGGGTAGCCGCCAGCGAGGCGCCGACGGCGACG
>DASZQQ010000020.1:0-5222 GCA_035549595.1 Caulobacteraceae bacterium | reverse complement strand
CGCCAGCACCACACCGGCGACGCCCGCCATCAGCGCGACCCGATTGGCTGCCAGGCTGAACTTCATCCGTAACCGACCCCTGCTAGTAGCGTCGCCCTAGACGTCTTTGCCCCGGCCGGATAGGCCGGCCCGGGACTTCTTCACTGATTTTCGTCTCTTGCGAGCCCGGCGCTCGCTGGCGCGCCCCCTGATCGCCTTCGTCTTCTCCCCGTCCGAGTCAGCCGTCCTCCGTATAGCAAAGCAGGGTCACCCCGGCCAAAAGCGCCAGCAGCGGCGGCGTCCAGGCGGCCACGAACGGGGGGATCACCTCCGCCGAGCCGAGCGCGCCGCAGAACTGGTTCGAGAAGAACACCAGGAACCCCATCGCCACGCCGGCCACGGCCAGGCCCGCCAGGCCGCCCAGACGCATCAGCCTCAAGGAGAAGGCGGCCGCAAGCACCGACATCGCCGTGTAGAGCAGGGGCGTCGCCAGCAGCTGCTGCAGGCGCAGCCGATACCCGGCGACGGCGTAGCCGGCCATCTCGGCGTGCTTGATCGTCGTCGGCAGGCGCCAGAAGTCGATCGTGTCCGGCGAGGCGAACTTCTCCAGCGCCGTGCGGCGGTCGAGCGTGGAGGGCACCGAGAGCTGCTCCGACCGGACCGAGCCGGCCCCCGGAAGGGCCTCGCGCACGCTGCTCAGGCGCCAGTAGCCCGGCATCAGCAGCGCCTGCGCCGCCTCGATCCGGCGCGAGAACTCCAGGCTGCCGTTGGGGCTGATGGTCTGGATGAACAGCGACACCCCGGTCAGGCGGATGGTCTCGTCGTCGACGTCGTGGCTGAGGGCGTGGATCACGATCTGGTTGCGGTCGTTGCCCTGGCGCAGCCAGATCTCGCGGGAGGCGTCGCGGTCGGCGCCCTCGGTCAGCGTGGCGCGGCGATCCTCGAAGCGGGCGCTGAGCGCGGCCGCCGCCGGACTGAGGACGGTCACCGCCAGGACGCCCGAGACGCAGGCGGCGGCGGCCGCCGGGGCGATGAAGCGCCAGGCCGAGACGCCCGCCGCGCGCATCGCCACCAGCTCGCTGCGCCGGTTCATGGCGACGAAGGCCCCCATGACCCCGAACAGGAACACGAACGGAAGCAGGGTGACGATCACCGACGGCGACTTCAGCAGCATCAGGCCGACGAGGTCGAAGAAGGTCAGCTCGACACGCCCGCCGAGTGTCCGAGACAGCTCCACGAAGTCGATCAGCATGATCACCGAGGCGATCACGGCGAGGGCCGCGCCGACGCCCGCCGCCGTGCGCGTCAGGACGTAGAGCTGCAGCCGCCGCATGCGCCGCTCAGGCCCGGCCGCCGGCCAGGGCGGGCGCCGTCGCCGCCGGCCTGGGCGTGCGTCGCGGCGGAGCGAACAGCACCAGGGCGCAGGCCAGGGTCATGCCGAGGGGCAGGAGGTACTGCAGGGCGTTGAAGGCCGGCGTGCCCCCGGCCGCGGCCTGGGCCGCGAAGCCCAGGGTGCGCACGACCAGCGCGGCCACGGCCGCGCCGGCGATGCGCGTCCCATAGCCCAGCCGGCTGAACGACCCGCCCAGCACGGCCGCCGCCGCCGCGGCCATGAAGGCGATGCTGTAGAGCGGCGCGGCGAGGCGCCCATGCCCCTCGGCGAACAGCTTTTTGCGGTTCGCCCGCTCCCAGTCCTGGCGGAAGTCGGGGAAGAACAGTTCGTGCAGATAGCGGTCCGAGAGCTTGTAGTGCACGGTCTGGTCCACGGCCATCAGCGGTCGCAGGTCGAAGTCGTACTCGTCGAACGACAGGAAGTTCAGCACGCCGGCCTTGGAGACCTCCTGGTTGGCGCCGTTCTTCATCACCAGCATGGGCACGCCGTTGCGCTTGATGATCCGCCCCTCGCGGGCGGTGACCGTCACGTCGCGTCCGTGGCCGTTGGACTGGTTGATGAAGAGGTTGTGGATCGCTCCGTCGTCGTCCATCGCCTGGGCGTAGACGGTGAGGCCGGGCGCCGGGTGGGTGAACTGGCCGGGCTTGACCATCGTCGCCGCCAGGTCCGTGCGCGCCGCCTGCAGCGTCTTGCGCATCGCCCGGTAGCTCAGCGGCTGGATCCACAGCGTCAGCACGAGGGTGACCAGGCTTATCAGCGCCGCCAGGCGGAACGCCGGCGAGACGACGCGCCAGCGGCTCATGCCGCCGGCGAAGCAGATCACGATCTCCTGTTCGGTATGCAGACGGTTCAGGGCGATCAGGCCGGCGATCAGCACCGCCACCGGCAGGATCATCACCACCAGCTGCGGCATGGCCAGCAGGGTGATCTTGGCGAACACCAGCGGGCTCTGGCGCTGGTCGACCAGGATGTCGAGGGCCGACAGGCTCTGGCTCAGCACCGCCACCGCCGTCAGCGCCGCAATCGCCAGCAGGGTCGGGCCCAGCAGTTGACGAAAGAGGTAGCGTTGGATGAGGCGCATGCGGGGAACGGGGGGGCTCTTCGCGGGCGGCAGGCCCCGGGGGCGGCGTGCAGTTCTAGCCGGTGGTGCGGGCGGCGCACAACCGGCGCCGCCCCCTTAGAGCGGGGGCGCCGCGGAAGCCGCCGGGCCGAACACCTGGGCGAAAGCCGCCCGCAGCGCCGCGTCGGCCTCGTCCATCGTCACCGGCAGGCCCAGGTCCACCAGGCTGGTTACGCCGTGTTCGGAGATGCCGCACGGCACGATGCCGGCGAAGTGAGACAGGTCCGGTTCGACGTTGAGGCTGATCCCGTGGAAACTGACCCAGCGACGGATCTTGACCCCGATGGCCGCGATCTTGTCCTCGCGCGGGGGCGCGACCGGGCTCCTGCGCTCGACCCACACGCCGACGCGGCCCTGGCGCACCTGGCCCTCGACGTTGAAGCGGGCGAGGGCGGCGATGATCCAGGCCTCCAGCGCCTGGACGAAGGCGCGCACGTCGCGGCGGCGCGCGCGCAGGTCCAGCATCACATAGGCCACCCGTTGGCCGGGGCCGTGGTAGGTGTGCTCGCCGCCCCGCCCGGTGGCGAACACCGGGAAGCGGTCCGGGTCCAGGAGGTGCTCCGGCCTGGCCGAAACGCCGGCGGTGTAGAGCGGCGGGTGCTCCAGCAGCCAGACCAGCTCGGGCGCCTCGCCGGCCGCGATGGCCTCGGCCCGCGCCTCCATCGCCGCCACCGACTCGGCATAGGGGACGAGGCCGGGGGACACGGCCCACTGGGCGGCCTGGTCGTCCTGACGCAGGAAGCGGGCGGCCGGGTTTAACGAGCGGTCAAGCATAGGCCTGCAATGTGGGGACAAGGCGGAGGCGCGCAATGCTTGCCGAAGCCGGAGGGTCGGGGGTTTCCAAGCTCGTGAGTCAGGTCAACGCCGTCAACGTCGAGATTTCCGTCGTTCTCGGGCGCTCGGTCCTGCCCATGCAGCAGCTGCTGCGCATGGGCCGCGGCGCGGTGATTCCGCTCGACGCCAAGGCCAACGACGAGGTCTGGATCCTGGCCAACAACCACCCGGTGGCGCGCGGCGAGATCCTGATCACCGACGACAAGATCTCGATCTCCGTCACCCGCGCGGCCGACGTCTACGACTTCATGGCCGGCGCCGCCTGACGCGCCTCGACGTCGGCGTCCCCAAAGGCGATTTGGCGCACGAGAGTCACAAGCCTTCACAAGCGCCGACGCTTTTGCTAACCCCCGCGCCTCACCACGATGCGGTCGTGGCGGAATTGGTAGACGCGCAGCGTTGAGGTCGCTGTGGGGCAACCCGTGGAAGTTCGAGTCTTCTCGACCGCACCATCCTGCTTCGCCCTTCGGGCTTCGCAGGATTAGCTCCGGCGCTAGTGGGCGAAGCAGGGCAGGGACCTTGCTTCGCTGCAACACATCCCGGCTGGTGCACGCGCGAAAATGCGGCTAAGGGCGCGGCCTCACGGCTTTTCCCGGCCTCGACCGGGCCCGTGAATCGGGAACCCTAGGGCGACAGCCAGCAAGCACACGCTAGATCCAGTCTGGAGGAGGGGTCATGGTCGACAACGCCGGCGATCCCACGGAACTGGAAAAGCCGGCCGAAGACCTGGAAGACCTCGCCCTCGGCGAGGACTACGCCCTCACCGCCGACTTCGTGGAGATGGTCATCGACGCGGCCGACCGCGGCGATTCCGACCGCGTGCGCGAGCTGGTCGGCGCCCTGCATCCGGCCGACGTCGCCGACCTCATGGGCTTCCTGACCGCGGACTATCGCGAGGACATCATCCCCTACATCGCCCCGGAGGCCCTGGCCGAGATCCTGTCGGAACTCGAGGGGAACCTGCGCGAGGAGGTGCTGGAGAACGTCTCGCCGGAGACCCTGGCCAAGGCGCTCGGCGAGCTCGATTCGGACGACGCCGCCGACGTCGTCGACGACCTCGAGGAGGACAAGCGCGCCGAGGTCCTGGCGGCCATGCCGGACGTCGAGCGCACGGCCATCGAGACGACGCTGGCCTACGAGGAGGAGAGCGCCGGGCGCCTGATGCAGCGCGAGGTGCTGGCCGCGCCGCAATTCTGGACCGTCGGCCAGACCATCGACCACGTGCGCCAGGCCAGCGACGAGCTGCCCGAGCTGTTCTTCGAGGTCTATGTCGTCGACCCGGCGTTCCGGCCGGTCGGCGCCGTGCCCGTCAGCCTGCTGCTGCGCTCGCGCCGCGAGGCCAAGCTCGCCGACATCATGGAGGCGGTCACTGAGATCCCGGTCGAGATGGACCAGGAAGAGGTCGCCTACATCTTCGACAAGTACCACCTGATCTCGGCCCCGGTGGTCGAGCCGGGCGGGCGGCTGGTCGGCCAGATCACCGTCGACGACGTTGTCGGCGTCATCCAGGAAGAGAGCGAAGAGGACATGCTGGCCCTGGCCGGCGTGTCGGACGCCGGGCGCGACGCGAGCATGTTCGGCATCGTCCGCTCGCGTCTCCTGTGGCTGGTGCTGAACCTCGCCACCGAGGCCGTGGCCGTCGGCGCCATCGCCTTCTACCAGGACGAGATCGCCAAGATCGTCGCCCTGGCCGTGCTCATGCCGATCGTCTCGTCGGTCGGCGGCAACGCCGGCACCCAGACCCTGGCCGTGGCCGTGCGCGCCCTGGCCGCGCGCGAGCTCAACGCCGCCAACGCCGCGCGGATCTTCTGGCGCGAGCTGGGCGCGGGGATCACCAACGGCTTCATCGTCGCCATCGCCATGGGGGCGGCGGTGATCTTCTTCTACCACGACTGG
>DASZQQ010000019.1:0-11065 GCA_035549595.1 Caulobacteraceae bacterium | reverse complement strand
ATGACCAGGGCCCGGTGCAGCGCCTCGGCCATCTCCTCGCGGCTGTAGGGATTGACGATCACCGCATCGGTCATCTGCCGGGCCGCGCCGGCGAAGCGCGACAGCACCAGCACCCCCGGGTCGGCCGGGTCCTGGGCGGCGACGAACTCCTTGGCGACGAGGTTCATGCCGTCGCGCAGGGGGGTGACGAGACCCACCCTGGCCGCGCGGTAGAGGCCGGCCAGCTCGTCGCGCGGATAGTTGCGGTTCACGAACCGGATCGGCGAGAAGTCCATGTCGCCGTAGGCGCCGTTGATGCGCCCGGCGAGCGCCTCCAGCCGGCTGCGGATGTCCTGGTAGGCCTCGACCTCGCCGCGCGAGGTGGGGGCGATCTGCAGGTAGAAGACGTCGCGCCGCATGCCCGGGTGGTCGGCCAGGAACTGCTCGAACCCGACCAGCCGCTCCTCGAGCCCCTTGGAATAGTCGAGCCGCTCGACCCCCACGATCAGCGAGCGGAAGACCGTGTGCGCGACCATCCGGTCGTAGGCCGAGATCGCCGTCTCCGAGCGCGCCAGCGCCTGGAAGGCCTCGACGTCGAGCCCGATCGGGAACACCCGCGCGCTGGTGGTCTTGCCGAAGGCGGTGAGCCGGCCGTCCGGCGCCCAGGCCCCGCCGGCCTCGCCCAGGACATAGGACTCGAACGCCCACAGCCACTCGTCGGACTGGAAGCCGACCAGGTCGTAGGCGAACAGCGCCTCCACCAGCTGGCGGTGCCTGGGCAGGGTGGTCAGCAGCTGCGGCGCGGGCCAGGGGATGTGCAGAAAGAAGCCGATCGGCACGGTGACGCCGAGGCGGCGCAGCTCCCGGCCGAGCGGGAACAGGTGGTAGTCGTGCACCCAGACCATGTCGCCGGGCTGGACCATGGGCGCCAGGGTCTCGGCGAAGCGCCGGTTCACCCGTTCGTAGCCCTGGCCGAACGAGCGGTCGTATTGCGTCAGGTCGATGCGGTAGTGGAACAGCGGCCAGAGCGTGCGGTTGGCGTAGCCGTTGTAATATTCCTGGTAGTCGGCCTCATCGAGGTCGACGGTGATGGCGGTGACGCCGTCGTGCGTCGAGGTGTTCAGCTCGCCGGTGAACTCCGGCACGGTCTCGCCGCTCCAGCCGAACCAGAACCCGGAGTATTCCCGCAGCGCCGCGGCGAGGGCGACGGCCAGTCCCCCGGCCGGGGCGTCGGCCCGGGAGTCCGGCGGATTGACGCGGTTGGATACGACGATGAGGCGGCCCACGGACGCTGGCTTCCCTTTTGCTTCGTCTAGCGCACGGCGCTCCAGGGTCGGCTGAGCAGCACGGCGCAGTTGATCAATCCGACAAGCGAATAGGTCTGGGGATAGTTCCCCCAAAGTTCGCCGTCGGCGAAGGCGACGTCCTCCGACAGCAGGCCCGCATGGGTGCGGCGGCCGAGCATCTCGTCGAACAGCACCCGCGCCTCGTCGGTCTGGCCGATGCGGTGCAGGGCCTCGATGAACCAGAAGGTGCAGAAGTTGAACGCCGTCTCCGGCGCGCCGAAGTCGTCGGGCAGGTGGTAGCGCATCAGGTAGGGGCCGTGGCGCAGGTGCTTCTCGATGGCGCGCAGGGTCTCCTGGTTGCGCGGGTCCTCCGGCTTCAGGAAGCGCAGGTCGACGAGCTGCGTCAGGCTGGCGTCGAGCTCGTCGCCGCCGAAGGTGGCCGCGAAGTGGCCGGTCTGGCGATTGAAGGCGTGGGCCTCGATGGCCTCGCGCACGACCCGGGCGCGTTCGTTCCAGAACGAGGCCCTGGCCGCCAGGCCCAGCTTCTCGGCGGCGTTGCCCAGCCGGTCGCAGGCGGCCCAGCACATGGCGGCCGAATAGGTGTGCACGTCGGCGCGGGTGCGCAGCTCCCAGAGGCCGGCGTCCGGCTTGTCGTAGAGGGCGAAGGCGCGCTCGCCCACCGCCTCCAGCGCCTCGAAGTCCGCGTGGGTCGCCGGCCGCAGCAGGCGCTCGTCGAAGAAGGCCTGGACGTTGGAGAGCACGATCTGGCCGTAGACGTCGTGCTGCACGTGTTCGTGCGCCTGGTTGCCGACCCGCACCGGGCCCATGCCGCGGTAGCCGGGCAGGCGCTCGGCGATGCGCTCGCGCAGGATCGGCTCGAAGCCGACGCCGTACACCGGCTGGATATGCCCGCCCGCCACCGCGTCGACGATGTTGCGCAGGTAGCCGAGGTAGTTCTCCAGGATGTCGGCCGCGCCCAGCCGGTTCAGGGCCTGGACCGTGTAGTAGGCGTCGCGGATCCAGCAGTAGCGGTAGTCCCAGTTGCGGCCCGAGTTCGGCGCTTCGGGGATCGAGGTGGTCATGGCCGCCACGATCGCCCCGGTCTCCTCGTAGACGCAGAGCTTCAGGGCGATCGCGGCGCGGATCACCGCCTCCTGGTAGTCGAGCGGGATGGTCAGGGTGCGCACCCACTCGCGCCAGTAGCTGGCGGTGTCGGCGAGCATGGTGTTGGCGACGCTCATCACCTCGCCCTGGAACGGCTCGTCGGGCCCCAGGAACAGGGCGATCGGCTCCTCCAGGCGGAACATGCGCTCCTCGGCGATGTGCGAGACGGGCGCGTTGGTGGTCAGCCGCAGCGTGACGTCGCTGCAGACGTAGCGGATGTGGTTCGAGCCGGAGGTCGCCTCGGCGAGGCGCGCGCCCCAGTCGGCGGCCGGCCGCAGGCGGATGGTGATGCGCGGGGCGCCGGTGATCGGCCGGATCATCCGCAGGAAGGCGGTGGGCCGGTAGGTGCGGCCGTAGAGGCGGAAGCGCGGCGCGAGGTCGAGGATCTCGAACACCGCCCCGGCTGCGTCGGTGACCTCGGTGCGCAGGATCGGGGTGTTGCGCAGGTACGCCTGGCGGATGCGCGCGCCGGGGCCGGCGTCGATGCACCAGACGCCCCTGGCGTCGGCGCCGGCGTGATCGTCGGTCCCGCTCAGCAGGGTGCTGAACACCGGGTCGGAATCCACCCTGGGCGCGCAGGCCCAGACGAAGCGGCCCTGGCGGTCGATGAGCGCGCTGACCGCGCAGTTTCCAATCGGCGCGAGGTCGAGATCCGGACTCACGCCGCCGGCTCCAGCGCGCTCTGGAGCCAGGTAAGCGCCGCCTCTATGTCGGCGACCGCGTAGCGGGCCAGCGTGGGCCGCCGGCTTCCGACCACCACCCCGTAGCCGCCGAGCGCGGCGGCCGCGGCGAAGCCGTCCTCGTCGGTCAGGTCGTCGCCCAGGAACACCGGCGTCGCGCCCGAGAACGGGCTCTCGCCCATGAAGGCGCGCACCGCGTCGCCCTTGTTGGGCCCCGAGCCGCGCAGCTCCACCACCATGTCACCCTCCTGCACGACCAGCTCATAGGCGGCGGCGAGGCGGCGCATCAGGTCAAGAGCCGCTTCGGCGGCCTCCGGCGCACGACGGTAGTGCAGCGCAAGCGCCAGGCCCTTGTCCTCGACCAGCAGGCGCCGGTCGGCGGTGGCGAAGGCGCGGACGGCGTCGCGCGCCTCGCCAAGGGCCGGCGGGGCGGGCATCTGGTAGAGCCGGCCCGCGGCGTCGCGGCGGACGAGGCCGTGCGCGGCGCCCACCGCCATCGGCCTGTTCTCCAGGATGCGGTCGAGATCGGCCAGGGCCCGGCCGCTGATCACGGCGAGACGCCCGTCGAGGCGCCGGAGCAGGCCCTCCAGCAGCCGGCGCCGGTCCGCGTCCGGACCGACCATGCCCGGACGCGGCTGCAGCGGCGCCAGCGTGCCGTCGAGGTCGGTGAAGAGGGCGGTGGTGACCGGTTCGAGCGGCGGCGGCGCCGACAGCGCCGGGTGAGGTCTGGATGCGAACATGGTTCTCTTTTAACAGCTCCGCCCCCGCCAACCCGAAGCGCATAACTCAGCAAGCTGCGCCTTTGATCCCCGCCCCGGAACGCCCGATCAGCCTTCCAGCACCACCGCGACCGGCGGCCCGCCGTCCTGGGTCGGTGTCACGGCGACGCCCTCGCCCAGCCGCTGGAAGCGGATGTCGACCTCGGCCTCGCCAATCGGAAGGCCGGTGACGGTGAGCTCGTGGATGCCAGGCGGCAGCGTCGGCCTCGTCAGGCGGATCTCGCGCCGGGACGCGTCCACGGAAAGGCCGAGGCACGCCTGCAGCATCATGAACGCCGAGCCGGCGGCCCAGGCCTGGGGCAGGCAGGCGACCGGATAGGCGATCGGCGGCTCGCCGCCCTCGCGCGGGAAGCCGCAGAACAGCTCGGGCATGCGCATGCCGAAGCTGCAGGCTGCCTGGAACAGGTCGAGCATGACCTTGGCGACGCCCTCGCGCTCGCCGTAGCGGGCCATGCCGGCCACGCACAGGGCGGTGTCGTGCGGCCAGATCGAGCCGTTGTGGTAGCTCATCGGATTGTAGCGGGCCTGGGCCATGGCCAGGGTGCGCACGCCCCAGCCGGAGTCGAACTCGGCCGACAGCAGCCGCCGGGTCACCGCCTGCGCCCGTTCGGGCGAGGGCAGGCCGACGAACAGCAGGTGGCCGGGATTGGAGGTGTGGGGCTCGCACACCCGCCCCTCGCCGTCGACGGCGATGGCGTAGAAGCCCTGGTCCTCCATCCAGAACGCCCGCTCGACCCTGGTCCGCAGGTCCTCGGCCTTGGCGCGCCAGGCCTCTGCGCCGCGCTCGCCGAGCCGCTCGGCCAGCTGGGCCATGGCCTGGCAGGCGGCGAAGACGTAGCCCTGGACCTCGACCAGGGCCACCGGCCCCACCGGGAAGCGGCCGTCGGCGTGGAACACGCTGTCCTCGCTGTCCTTCCAGCCCTGGTTGGAGAGGCCGGTCTCGGCGCCACGGGCGTAGTCGACGAAGCCGTCGCCGTTGGAGTCGCCGTAGGTCTCGACCCAGTCCATGGCCGCCTTCAGGTGCGGCCACAGCTCGGCGATCAGCCGGACATCGTCCGTACGCTGAAGATAGGCGCCGGCCAGGGCGACGAACAGGGGCGTGGTGTCGACGCCGCCGTAGTACTGGCCGAACGGAACCTCCTTCAGCGCCGCCATCTCGCCGCGTCGGGCCTCGTGCAGGATCTTGCCGGGCGCGGAGTCGCGGAAGTCGGACAGCTCGGTGGCCTGGGTAGCGGCCAGACGGCGCAGCACGCCGGCGGCGAGGCTGGGGTCCAGCCACAGCATCTGCCAGGCGGTGATGATGCCGTCGCGGCCGAAGGTGGTGCAGAACCAGGGGATGCCGGCGAACGGATAGGGTCCGGTCGGCAGGTCGGTGGTCAGCACCGCCACGTCCGCGCGCGACTGCTCGAGCCAGCTGTGGAAGGCGCCGTCGGGCGCCGTGACCTGGCCCCCGCGTCCGCGGCGGTCGTGCACCGCATCGCGCGCCTCCTTGAGCGCCACGCCGAAGCGTTCGCGCGAGGGAGGCTCGCCGTCCGCCATGCCCGCCTCGATAAAGAGGTCGAAGCGGCGGTCGGGCGCCAGGGTGAACATGAAGTCGGCCCGGCGGCGGTCCATGCGCCAGGGCGGCTCGGAGAAGCCGACCACGCCGCGCCGCTGCCGGCCGTCGAGCCCCTCGTAGTCGAAGGTCACGCGCCGGCCGTCGCACCGCGGTTCGTCGAGCCGTCCACGCGCGCGCCGGCGCAGGCCCCTCACCTCGAACATGTCGCGGAAGTCGGCCGCATATTCGAACGCCAGCGGGACCATGACCTCGTCGAGGCCGAAGTTCGTCAACCGCACGCGCTCCATCAGCCGGCCCTGCCACAGGCACCGGCGCCGCTCGACGTGGATCACCCCGCGCGGCGTGGCGCGTCCGCCCACCGGCGGCAGGGCCAGGTTGGCGCCGTGGAAGGTGAAGACGGCGTTGTCGTGCGACAGGCCGAACGACAGCCGCGACGGCCGCTTCTCGCCCAGCAGCAGGCGGAAGCGCGACAGGATGCGCGTGTCGTCGACGAACAGGCCGTCCGAGCCGCCGTTCAGATCGCCCTGGTTGTCGGCGACCAGGAACGTCTCGCCGTCCTTGAGGGACAGGAGCTGGCTGGGGTCGCTGGTCCGGCTGGTCTCCTCCGGCTCCAGGGCGACGGCGCTCGCCGCCTCGGTGGCGGCCAGTTCGGTTCCGGCGTTGTCATCCATGCGCGCCTCAGGCGTAGCGTGCGAACGACTTCTCCTCTTCCGGGCGCCGCGAGGCAAGCTCGGCCTCGGCCGGAACCGCGAGGTCCGGCGCGAACGGGCAGCGGGCCAGGCGGTCGGCGTAGAGATCGAGGTAGGCTCTCGCCATGGCCACCGACGAGAACCGCCGGTCGAAGCGCCTGCGGATCTCGCGCCGGTCCAGGGTGCGGGCGGCGGCGATGGCGGCCGCCGCCTCGTCCTCGTCGCGCACGACGAAGCCGGTGACGCCGTTCTCGATCACCTCGGGCGTGGAGCCGTTGTCGTAGGCGATCACCGGCGTGCCGCAGGCCATGGCCTCGATCATCACCAGGCCGAAGGGCTCGGGCCAGTCGATCGGGAACAGCAGCGCCTCGGCGCCGCCCAGGAAGTCCGACTTCTCGGCGTCGCTGATCTCGCCGATGAACTCGATCAGCGGGTGGTCGAGCAGCGGGCGGATGCGGTCCTCGAAATAGCGGACGTCGACGGGATCGACCTTGGCCGCGATGCGCAGCCTCATCCCGGTGCGCCTGGCCAGGGCGATGGCGCGGTCGGGCGCCTTCTCCGGGCAGATCCGGCCCAGGAACGCGAGGTAGCCGCGCGGCGTGTCGCTGAAGCGGTAAAGCGTCTCCGGCATGCCGTGGTAGACCGTGCCGGCCCAGTTGGCGAACGGCAGGTGCAGGCGCTGGCTGTCCGAGATCGACACCAGCGGGAACTTCGGCCAGCGCCGGTAGACGTCGGCCAGGTCCTTCAGGTCGAGCCGCCCGTGCAGGGTGGTGACCGTGCGCGCCGCCATGTCCTCGAACATCGGGAAGTGCAGCATGTCGGTGTGGAAGTGGATGATGTCGAAGCGCTCGCGCTGGCGGCGCACCTCGCACAGCATGGCCAGATGCGCGGCGAGGTCGGACTTCAGCGGCGCCGGATCGAGCCGGATCGCCTGGTCGCGGCAGGCGACGAGCTCGGCGCGGGTCTCGGTGTCGGCGCTGGCGAACAGCGTCACCTCGTGGCCCAGGTCGACGAGAGTGTCCGTCAGATGCGCCACCACCCGTTCGGTTCCGCCGTACAGCTTCGGGGGTACGGCCTCGTAAAGGGGGGCGACCTGGGCGATTTTCATGGGGAACTCCACTCTCTCCCGACCCGGGTAGAGGCCGCTGGAGGGGGTTTGGTTCCCGAGTTCGTGGTCACGTCGGACCGCACGGCGCCGAGATCGGCGCTGCGGGACCTGGCGTCTCCCCCGTGCAAGAGGAACGCCTGTTGCGTCCAGGGGTTCGCGAGCGTACGCGGCAGCGGCAAGTCGGAGGGATGCGATGACCATCGAGGAGATCCTCGCCCTGTCGCCGGTGATGCCGGTGGTGACGATCCTGGACGCGGCCCACGCCGTGCCGATGGCCAATGCGCTCCTCGCCGGCGGCCTGCACACGATCGAGATCACCCTGCGCACGCCGGCCGCCCTGCACGCGGTGGAGGCGATCGCGCGCGAGGTGCCCGACCTCGTCGTCGGCGTCGGCACCGTGCTGACGGCCAAGGACCTGCGCGACGCGCACGAGGCGGGCGCGACCTTCGCCATCTCCCCCGGCTCGACGCCGGAGCTGATGGACGCCGCGCGCCACGGACCCCTGCCCTACCTACCGGCGATCGCCACGGCCGGCGAGCTGATGGCCGGGCTCGACCGCGGCTTCACCGCCTTCAAGCTGTTCCCCGCCGCCAGCATTGGTGGGACCGGGCTGCTCAAGGCCTTCTACGGCCCGTTCCCGGGCGTGCGCTTCTGCCCGACCGGCGGGATCAGCGCCGAGACCGCGCCGCAGTACCTGGCCCTGCCCAACGTGCTCTGCGTCGGCGGCTCGTGGGTGTCGCCGGAGGCGGCGATCGCCGCCGGCGACGTCGCAACGATCGAACGCCTGGCCCGCGAGGCGGCGGCGCTGGCGCGCGCCGCGGCCTGAGCTCCGTCAGTCCGCCTTGCCCTGGGTGATGGCGGCGATCTCGTCGGGGCCGACGCCCATCACCGCCGCGAACGGCGAGGCCGCCGCCGGGTCCCAGGCGTGGCGCGAGCCGATGGTGATGCCGCCGTCGACGACCATGTGCGTGCCGGTCACGAAGGCCGAGGCGTCCGAGGCGAGGTAGAGCGCCGCCTGGGCGATGTCCTCGGGCAGGCCGGGCTTGGGGATCGGCTGGGCCACGGCGGCGTTCTGGGCCACGCGCGCGGCCATCTGGTCGGCGACCTGGCGCGGCAGGCCCAGCGCCGTGCCGAAGATCGAGGTCGCGATCAGGCCCGGGCAGATGGCGTTGACGCGGATCTTCTGCGGCGACAGCTCGGCGGCCGCGCAGCGGGTCATGTGCACCACCGCGCCTTTGGCCGTGGAATAGGCCAGCGGCCCCCAGCCGGCCTGCAGCCCGGCGATCGAGGCGGTGTTGATGATCGAGCCGCCGCCGCGCTCGCGCATCAGCGGCGCGGCGTGGTGCATGCCCAGCGCCGGCCCCCGCACCAGGAGGGCGAAGGTCGCGTCCCAGCCCTCGGCGTTGATCGCCTCGACCGAGCCGGGCAGGCCGGCCGAGCCGGCGTTGTTGAACAGGATGTCGAGGCCGCCGAAGGCCTCCTTGGCCAGCGCCAGGGCCGCGACGATGTCGGCTTCCTTGGTCACGTCGCAGTGGGCGTAGCGGACCTGGCCGGGGAAGCGCTTCTCGAGCATCGCCCCCTTCTCGTCCTGCAGGTCCGCGGCGACGACCTTCGCCCCTTCGGCCGCGAACAGCTCCACTGTCCCGAGCCCGATCCCCGAGCACCCGCCCGTGATCACCGCCACCTTGCCGTCCAGCCGTCCCGCCATCTCGCCTCTCTCGTGTGTTGAAGGGGCCGTCCCGGTCGCGCGGACGCGCTCCGGGTCGTTCGGCCCCGCTGTGTTTCTCGTGCAGCGCCACGGCGGCCCGCCGGCCGCCGCGCGCGCCCGGATTCAGTCGACCGTGACGACGACCTTGCCCATGGCCTTGCGGCTGGCCAGGTGGCTGATCGCCTCGCCGGCGCGGTCGAGCGGGAAGTGCTCGGAGACGTGCGGCTTGATCTTGCCGTCCTCGTACAGCTTCATCAGCTCGGCCACGTTCTTCTGGTGCGCGGCTGGATCGCGCGACACGGCCGAGCCCCAGAACACGCCGACGATGTCGCAGCCCTTGAGCAGGGCGAGGTTCAGCGGGATGCGCGGGATGCCGGCCGGGAAGCCGATCACCAGGAAGCGGCCTTCCCAGGCCATCGAGCGCAGCGCCGCCTCGGCGTAGTCGCCGCCGACGCCGTCATAGACCACGTGCGCCCCTTCCGGCCCGCAGGCCTGCTTGAAGAGGTCGGCCAAGGCCTTCTGGCCGTCCCGGTCGAACGGCCCCTGCGGATAGACCACCCCGCTCGCCGCGCCGTGGGCGATGGCGAGGTCGACCTTCGCCTGCGACGAGGCCGCAGCGATCACGTTGGCGCCCATGGCCTTGCCCAGCTCGACCGCCGCGAGGCCGACGCCCCCGGCGGCGCCGAGCACCAGCAGGGTCTGGCCGGGCTTCAGGAAACCGCGGTCCTTCAGGCCGTAGTACGACGTGCCGTAGGTCATGATGAAGGCCGCCGCCTCGTCGAACGGCATGGAGTCCGGGATCGGGATCAGGCGCGAGGCCTCCAGGGCCAGTTCCTCGGCCATGCCGCCCCAGCCGGTGTTGCCCAGCACCCGGTCGCCCGGCTTGACGTGAGTGACGCCCTCGCCGACCTCCTTGACCACGCCGGCGATCTCGCCGCCCGGCGCGAACGGGCGGGCGGGCTTGAACTGGTACTTGTCCTCGATGATCAGCACGTCGGGATAGTTCACCCCGACCGCCTTGACCGAGACCACCGCCCAGCCCGGCTTGGCCTTCGGGCTCGGCACGTCCTCCAGGACGAGGGTCTCCGGTCCGCCCACGCTCTTGCTCAGCAATGCCTTCATCGCATCCTCCCTCTCAGCCCGGCGGGCGTTCCTCTTTTGCGCGCGGGACGCTATCGGAAGGCCCGCCCGGAAAAAAGGGACCAGCGCCGCCATGACGAACAAATGTTTGACTCTCGCCCTGCACGGCGGGGCCGGCGCGGTCCCCCAGCGCGACTACGACGGCGAGCTGGCGCACATGAAGGGCCTGGTCGAGGCGGCGCGCGACCGCCTTCGCGCCGGGGCCTCGGCGCTGGACGTTGCGGTCGAGACGGTGGAGGCGCTGGAGGCTTCGGGTCTCTACGTCGCCGGCCGCGGCGCCTCGCCCAACACGGCCGGCCGCTACGAACTCGACGCCAGCCTGATGGACGGACCCAGCCGCAAGGCCGGCTCGGTCGCGGCCCTGGAGGGCTTCAGATCGCCGATCCGCGCCGCCCGGGCGGTGATGGAGACGACGCCGCACGTGATGCTGGCCGGCGCCGGCGCGGCGGAGCTGGCGCGCAAGGCCGGCCTCGCCGAGATCGGCGATCCGGAGGCCTGGTTCACCCGGGCGCACCGCACGACGCCGAA
Source organism: Caulobacteraceae bacterium (assembly GCA_035549595.1). Classification (GTDB taxonomy): domain Bacteria; phylum Pseudomonadota; class Alphaproteobacteria; order Caulobacterales; family Caulobacteraceae; genus Acaudatibacter. The sequence goes on along the minus strand of DASZQQ010000019.1, from coordinate 446 downwards.
GCCGACGCGCTCCAGCCTCAGCCACGGCACCGTCGGCTGCGTGGTCTGCGACGGCGAGGGCCGCCTGGCCGCGGCGACCTCCACCGGGGGCGTCTTCGGCAAGCTCTGGGGCCGCGTCGGCGACGCGCCGATCCCGGGGGCCGGAACCTGGGCCGACGACGTCGTCGCCGTCTCCTGCACCGGCCTTGGCGAATACTTCATCCGCACCGCCGCGGCGGCGCAGGTGGCCTTCCGCATGCGCTTCGGCGGCCAGGACCTGGCGACGGCCGCGCAAGGGGTGCTCGACGAGATCAAGGCGCTCGGCGGCGACGGCGGCCTGATCGCCCTCACCCCCGACGGCCGCATCGCCATGCCTTACAATTCCCAGGGCATGAAGCGCGCCAGCCTCGACGCGGACGGCAACATCGTCAGCGCCGTCTTCCGGGACTGACCTCCAACTCTTCCCC
>DASZQQ010000018.1:0-6664 GCA_035549595.1 Caulobacteraceae bacterium | reverse complement strand
GCGGGCCTGATCAGCGAGGCCGAGGCCGCCTCGGGCCGGCCCGACCCGGGCGCAAGGCGCGCCGAGCCGCCGCTGAAGCCCGCCGGCGTCGAGCCGATGCTGAGCGCCGGCAGCTCCTACGTCCGCGAAGGCCCGGCGCCGCGTTTCGCCGCCGGCGACACGGTGCGGGCGCGGGTGATGAACCCGGTCGGCCACACCCGCCTGCCCCGCTACGTCCGCGGCCGGGAGGGCGTCGTCACCCGCCTGCACGGCGCCCACGTCTTCCCCGACAGCAACGCCCATTTCCACGGCGAGGCGCCCCAGCCGCTCTACACGGTGCGTTTCGCCGCGCGCGAGCTCTGGGGTCCGGACGCCGGCCGGCGCGACGCGGTCTATCTCGACCTCTGGGAGCCCTACCTTGAGCCCGCGTGAGCCCGACCTCCCCGTCCCGCCGCCGCGCGACGCCGACGGCCCGGTGTTCGCCGAGCCCTGGCAGGCCCAGGCCTTCGCGCTGACCGTGCGCCTGGCCGAAGACGGCGTCTTCACCTGGAACGAGTGGGCGCAGACCCTGGGCGAGACCCTGGCCGAGGGCGCCGCGAAGGGCCTGGGCGGCGGCGAGCACTACTACGAGCACTGGCTGGGGGCGCTGGAGCGGCTGGCGCTGGAGCGCGGCCTCGCCGAGCCCGCCGCCCTCTCCCGGCGCAAGAACGAGTGGGCCGAGGCCTATCGCACGACGCCGCACGGCAGGCCGGTGGAGCTGCGGCGCGGCCAGGACGCCGGTTGATCGCCGCCCGCCCCGTGTGACAGACACCCGGTCATGAGCGACAACCTCTACGCCCTCCTCGCCTCGCGCTTCCCCGCCGACCGCACGCGGCCCTGTCTCCTGCTGCCCGACGGCTCGGCGATCAGCTACGGCGAGCTCGAGGCCGGGGTCGGACGCCTGGCGGCTCTGCTGAAGGCCAAGGGGGTCGGGGTGGGCGACCGCGTCGCCTCCCAGGCGCCGAAGAGCCCCGCGGCGCTGATGCTCTATCTCGCGACGCTGAAGATCGGCGCGGTGTTCCTGCCGCTGAACACGGCCTACACCGAGGCCGAGGTCGGCTACTTCCTGGAGAACGCCGAGCCGGCCCTCTTCACCCGCGACGCCGAGGCGCTGGCGGCCGAGGCCGCGGCGCTGGCGCCCGATGAGGCCGTGCACCCGGCCAAGGCCGCGGACCTGGCGGCCCTGGTCTACACCAGCGGCACCACCGGCCGCTCCAAGGGCGCGATGCTGAGCCACGGCAACCTGGCGGCCAATGCGCTCGCCCTGCACGAGGCCTGGGGCTTCACCGGCGACGACGTCCTGCTGCACGCCCTGCCGATCTTCCACGTGCACGGCCTCTTCATCGCCACCCACTGCGTGCTGCTCTCCGGCGCCCCGATGCTGTGGCTGCCGAAGTTCGACGACGAGGAGGTGCTGCGCCTCCTGCCGCGCGCGACGGTGCTGATGGGGGTGCCGACCTTCTACACCCGGCTCCTGGCCAATCCGGGCTTCACGCGCGAGGCGGCCAGCCACATGCGCGTCTTCATCTCGGGCTCGGCCCCGCTGCTGGAGAGCACCTTCGCCGAGTTCGAGGCGCGCACCGGCCAGCGCATCCTCGAGCGCTACGGCATGAGCGAGGCGGCGATCATCACCACCAACCCGCTCGAGGGCGAGCGCATCGCCGGCAGCGTCGGCTACCCCCTACCGGGCGTTTCCCTGCGCATCGGCGGCGGCGGCGAGACCGGGGTCATCGAGATCAAGGGCCCCTCCGTCTTCTCCGGCTACTGGCGCATGCCCGAGAAGACCGCCGAGGAGTTCACCGCCGACGGCTGGTTCATCACCGGCGACGTCGGCCGGCGCGACCCGGACGGGCGGGTGTGGATCTCTGGCCGGGCCAAGGACCTGATCATCTCCGGCGGCTACAACGTCTATCCGAAGGAGATCGAGCTGGTGCTCGACGAACTGCCCGGCGTCGGCGAGAGCGCCGTGATCGGCTGCCCGCACCCGGACTTCGGCGAGGCCGTGGTGGCCGTGATCGCCGGCCAGGGCGACGAGGCCGAGGTGATCGCCGCCGCCCGGGCCCAGCTCGCCGCCTTCAAGGCCCCCAAGCGCGTGTTCTTCGTCCCGGACCTGCCCCGCAACGCCATGGGCAAGGTGCAGAAGAACGTGCTGCGCGACCGCTTCAAGGACGCGTTCGGGGGCTAGGCCGAGGACCTAGGCCAGGAGGCGTTCGATCACCACCGCGACGCCATCCTCGTCGTTGGAAAGGGTGATCTCCCTCACCGCGGCGAGCACGTCGGGGTGGGCGTTCGCCACCCCGACCGAGTGACCGGCGAAGGCCAGCATCTCCAGGTCGTTGGGCATGTCGCCGAAGGCCACCACGCCTTCCGCCCCGATGCCGAGGGTCCCGCAGAGGGCCGCCAGCCCGCTGGCCTTGCTGACGCCCGCCGGCGCGAGTTCGACGATCGGCAGCCCCGAATGGCTGAGCTCGGCCCGATCGCGAACATGCGGCGCGACCGCGGCCATCAGGCTCTCGGCGTCATGGGAGGCGTGGTGGACGATGATCTTGGCGACCTCGTCTCCGATTGCCGAGAGGGCGCAGGGGACCCGGGCGACGGGCTCGTCATGCCAAGCGTCCCAGTACGGCGGGAAATGCCCCTCCTGGGAGAAGTCGGTCGCGTGCTGGATCGCGAAAGCGACGCCGGGAACACCCTGGCGAAGATCCGACACGATCGCGTGGCCGACGCCGGCGGCGAAGCGCTGCTGTCCGATGAGGCGCCGGCCGGCAAGGTCGTAGAGCAGCGCGCCGTTGCAGCAGACCGCGACGCCGGCGATGTTCAGGTCATCGGCCAGGGTCTCGACGCTGCGCGGCGGCCGCGCCGTGACGAAGGCGACGACGACGCCCGCCCCCCGCGCCGCCTCCAGCGCCGCCCTGGTGCGCGCCGACACGCTTCCGTCCGACCGGATCAGGGTCCCGTCCAGATCGGTGGCGATCATCGCGACTGGCATCCGACCTTCCTGGGGCAGGGGCTGCTCGTGTAGCGGGAGAAGTCGTCGACTGCACCCGGCCTCGTCAAGGTCGACGATGACAGTACGGTGCGTGGCTCCGGGCCTGTTGCTGGCCGACGTCGCCAGCGAACTATGTCCAGACAACCAGAACGGTTTGACCCTGCTGGGACGCTGCGGCGTAGAACGCCTTGAGCCGCGTGAGCGCAGGGAAGACGTAGGTCGCCAAGAGGCTCTCCCCTTCCTGTATCCATCCGCCGGGCTGAACGTCGTCCTCGTCCATCGCGCGAAAGTCGGCCTGCTGCCGCAACAGTTCTTGGCGAAGGTCCGAAACGGCGCGCGCCAGGCGTTTGACTTGGTCCGGCCGAAAGACCGCGGCGCCGCCCATGCCAAGGTCGATCTTATCCATCCTCTCTTCGCTCCGGCCTTCAATCGCAGCGGCCGCATCGTCGATGGCCATTTCATCCAGCCGCCGGGCGCTCGCCTGCGCCTCGTCGTCGGGCCACCTCGGTTCGTTGATGAGCCGTGTCAAATGGGCTGTTTCCGCCCGCTTCAGCGGCGAAGCCAACCACGCGATCGGGTCGTACGCCTTGTCGATGTCCATGACCTCGGCGTCCACGGGAAGCACCCCGGGATCGAGGATCGCCTGCGGATCGGCGGAAAGGACCTCCAGGCCCTTCTGACCAGTCCGAACATAGTAGCAGATCCTGCTCATCTCGCCCCTTCGCCCCGAACGGGCAGCCTAGCTTACGTGTTCTGGGTTTGGGCAGCCGCCAAGCGAGTGAGAGCCTCAGAGAAGTCCGAGCCACTCCGACAGTAGCTGAGCTAATCTCCGGCCAAACGCACCCCCTGGTTGCTACCGGCCCCGTCAGGCGCCTCGGTGGCATACTGGCAGCGGCGCGCATGCAGACGTGAGTGAGGAGGTTTCGATGACGACGCGCCTGGAACACCGAACGATCATGGGCGAGAAGATCAAATTGGAGAACGGGCCGGCCTATCATGCTCTTGGTCCCGACTTGGCGCTCGAGGACTGCGATCTGGCGTTCGAGGGGTCGTCCTCGTCGGCGACAATCGCCGGATTGACGATGACCGGCGGATCGTTTGGCAGCGGTCGGCCTTCGACGAATATCCGGTTCGATAGGGCGCACTTTGAGGGCGTCCGCTTTTTCGGGCGCTACGTCGGTTGCGACTTCGGGGACCGTGACGAGACCAGCAGGTGTGTGTCCAACTGCGACTTCTCCACGGCGTGGCTGCATCTTTGCCGGTTCAAGGACGGCGATGCGGAGACCTGCCGCTTCGGACCTTGGCCCACCGTAGTGATCCTGAACCCGCAGGAGAACGCGCCGAAGCTGCTGGAACGCGTGCCGTCGTCTTGGGACGCTTGGCGCATGCTGGTCGCAATCCTTGCCAAGAGCCCGCCTGAATGGGGCGCGACGGCGCTCAACGTGCGGCAGTCGATGCAGAAGTATGGAGGGAACGAGGAGGAACTGAAGTCCGTGTTCGCGCAAACCTTTGTGCTGACACCGGCCCCTGCGTGAACGCTTTCCGACGGAGAAGCACCAACCTGCATTGCCGGTGTCCGCATCAATGCGGGGGCGCGGCGCCCGTCAGGACCCGCCCTACCCCAGCCGACGCCTGAACAGCGCGATCAGGCGTTCCCAGTGGCGTTCGGCGGAGGGCTTGTCGTAGGCGGCGCGCTGGGGGAAGGCGAAGCCGTGTTCGGCGCCCGGGTAGAGTTCGACCTCGGCGTTGACGTCCGAGCCCTCCAGGGCCTGGGTCAGGGCCTCGACGGTCTCCATCGGCGCCCAGCGGTCGATCTCGGCGCAGGCGAAGTAGAGTTCGGCGTCGGCCTTGCGGGCCACCAGGTGCGGACTGTCGCTCTCGTCGGTGACCAGGAAGGTGCCGTAGATCGAGGCGGCGGCGTTGATCCGCTCCGGATGGCGGGCGGCGAAATTGATCGCGAACTGGCCGCTCATGCAGTAGCCGAGCACCCCGGCCTGGCCCCCGCTCGCGGCCGGATCCTCGTCGGCATAGGCCAGCATGGCGTCGCCGTCGTCCATCACCATCGGGATCTTCAGCGAATACATCAGGTCCATCATCCGCCGCCGGCCCGGATCGTCCGGCGAGGCGGGCAGCGGCCCCAGCTCCATCACCCCGGCGCGGTAGTAGAGGTTGGGCAGCATCACGTAGTAGCCGCAGGTCGCCAGGCGCCGGGCCATGTCGCGCAGCTCCTCGCGGATCGCCGGCGCGTCCATGAAGAACACGATCACCGGGAACGGTCCGCCGCGCTCGGGATGGACGATGAAGGTGGTGGTCGCCCCGTCCTTGGTGGGGATGTCGACCTGGCGTTCGATCATGGGCCTCTCCTGGCGGTTCCGGCCGAACCTTAGGCGCCGGCACGGGCGGAGGCTAGCGGGCGGCCCGCTCGGCGTAGACCTTGTCGGCGCGCTCCTCGGCGGCGCAGGCGCGCTCGGGCAGGCGCTCGGGCGCCTTGCCCCTGGCCAGCCACCAGTCGGAGCCGCCGCTGGCGTCGGCGTCCCGCCAGCAGACGAAGAGGCGGTTCGCCTCGGGCTCGATGTAGACCTGGGCCTGGATGTCCGAGCAGTTGTGCGCCCGGCAGCCCCAGGCCACCACGGCCTGGCCGGTGCGGCGCAGGGGCCCGACAACCGGGCCGCCGCGGTAGAGGCGCGCCAGCGGCGCCTTGGGCGCCAGCACCGCCGCCAGCTCGCGCCTGAAGCCGGGATCGCCCCAGGGGAGGTTCTGCATGTAGTCGCCGGGCTTCAGGGAGCCCCAGCGCGCCAAGCCGCCGGGCGCCGCGCCGAGGCCCGCCGCCGCCAGGGCCATCGCCGCCGCGATCGTCGCCAGCCGTCTCATGCGCGCCTCCCGTTTCCGAGCGCGGGGATCAGGCCACAGGACGGCGCGGCCGGCCCGGGTTCGCACTCAGCGCCTGGACGCCAGCGGCAGGGTCACGCGCGCCGCCAGCCCCTTGGGCGTGCGCGGGGCCAGGACGACGTCGCCGCCGTGCGCGCGGGCGATGGAGCGGGCCACCGCCAGGCCCAGGCCGACCCCGTCCCGCGTCAGGGTGCGCGCCGGGTCGGCGCGGTAGAACGGCTGGAACACGCGCTCCAGCTCCGCCGCGGGCACGCCAGGCCCCTCGTCCAGCACCTCGACGACGGCGAGGTCGTCGTCCCGGCCGACCACCACGCGCGCGCCGCCGCCGTGCTTGACGGCGTTGTCGACGAGGTTGGCGAACAGCCGCGTCAGGGCCGCCGGATCGCCGTCGACCACCAGCGGCCGCTCGTCGCCCTCGACCGGAACCTCGGCGGGCGCGCCGTCGACCACCGTCTCGTCGGCCACCACCTCGACCAGCGAACGCAGGTCCAGCCTCTCGCGCCGCGAGGGCTCGCTGGCGTCGCGCACGAAGGCGAGCACGGAATCGATCATGCCCTCCATCCGCTCGACGTCCCGGGTCACCGCGTCGCGCACCTCCGGCGGGGCGGATTCCAGCTTGAAGCGGATGCGGGCGAGCGGCGTCCTCATGTCGTGCGAGATGGCCGCGACCATGGCGGTGCGGTCGTCGACGTAGCGCTTCAGGCGCTCCTGCATGCGGTTGAAGGCGCCGGCCGCCTTGCCGATCTCGGCCGGACCGGACAGCGGGAT
>DASZQQ010000017.1:0-5334 GCA_035549595.1 Caulobacteraceae bacterium | reverse complement strand
CGAGACGCGCGCGGCGATGGCGCGCTGGATCGCGGCGCGCGAGGCCGGCGGGCCGATGATCGCCTACGCCCTGCGCGCGCCGGGCGGCGCGCTGGCCGGCGGCTGCGAGGTGCGGCTCGTCGAGCCCCGGGTCGCCAACGTCTCCTACTGGACCTACGCCGGCTTCCGTGGCGGGGGCCTCGCCAGGCGGGCGCTGAGCCTCCTGTGCCGGGCGACCTTCGCCGCCGCGCCGGAGCTCGAGCGCATCGAGGCGCACGTCGACCGCGACAACTGGCCTTCGCGCCGCACCGCCGAGAACGCCGGCTTCACGGAGGCCGGGACCGTCGACGACGAGGGCCAGGCCGGGGGGACCATCACCCGCGTGCGCTATGTCCTGCGCCCCGGCGCCTCGCGCGTGGAGGTCTCGCCGGCCACGGCCGCCGAGCGCCCGGCGCTCGAGGCGATGATGCAGCTCTACGTGCACGACTTCTCCGAGCAGTTCCCGGTCGCCCGGGCCGGACACGAGCGCTTCGACCTCGGCGACGACGGCCGCTTCCAGCCCTATCCGCTGGACGCCTGGTGGCGCGAGGCGGACCACATCCCGCTGCTGATCCGCGCGGACGGGCGCCTGGCCGGCTTCGCCCTCGTCGACGCCCGCTCGCACGCGGGCGAGGCGGTGGACCGCGACATGGCCGAATTCTTCATCGCCCGGAAATTCCGGCGCGGCGGGGTCGGCCGGGCGGCGGCGCACGCCATCTTCCGCCGCTGGCCTGGGACCTGGGAGGCGGCCGTCGCGCGCCGCAACCGCCCCGCGCTCGCCTTCTGGCGCCAGGCCGTGGCCACGTGCCCGGGCGCCGTCCCCATCGCGGAGCTCGACCGGGACGACGATCGCTGGAACGGGTGGATCCTGCGCTTCAGGACGGTTGCCTGAAACAAGATGGGCGGGCGGCCTTGGGGAAACCGCCCGCCCTTTTGGGATCTCGCGACTGGAAAGGCGAGAAGCCGGCCTCTTAGCCGCGTTCGCCGAAGCCGGCAATTCCGGCGCCCCGGCCCTAAGCCCAGATTGGGCGCCGATCAGAACATGGGGTCCAGGGCCGAGCGGCGGCGGCGCTTCGGCCGCTCCCACAGCACTCCCGGATAGCCCTTCAGCGGCGCCAGGGCCTCGCCGGTCCAGGTCCAGTCGGGCTTCTCGTCGAAGTTCATGTGGTAGCGCGGCTCGCGGCCGGTGCGGCCGTCGAAGAGGGCGCGCGGGATGTTGACCATGGTCGGCGCCCGGGCCCGCTCGTAGGTCAGGGGCGTGCCGCACCGGGCGCAGAAGCCGCGCGTCGTTCCCCGCGCCTCGTCGGTCCAGGTACGGATCATGTCCTCGCCCGCGGTGATGCGGAATCGACTCCTGTAGCTGCCGACGTAGGTGACGTAGGCGCAGCCCTGGGCGCGGCGGCTGGCGGCCGAGTGGTCGTGCCAGGCCCAGCGCGCCGGCACGTCGATCTCGAGCCGCACCGCGCCGCAGGCGCAGCCGCCCTCGGCCTGCTCGTCCGACGCCTTCCTGCGCACCGCCTTCGCCATCGCTTCACGCCTCCGCCTTGTGCGCACCCTAGCGTCGGGCGCGCCGGGATGTGGCGCCAGCTTCACACGGGCCGTGCGGCCTAGTTTCCTGCGCGCAAAGGCATAAGCTCTCCCGACCACCGGAAGGGGAGGACGCCAATGGCGCATCAAGGCGAGTGCTTCTGCGGCGCGGTGAAGCTCGAGGCGAGCGGCGAGCCCGAGGCGATGGGCTACTGCCACTGCCGCTCGTGCCGCTCGTGGTCCGGCGGGCCGGTGAACGCCTTCAGCCTTTGGAAGCCCGAGGCGGTGAAGGTCACCGCCGGCGCCGAGCACGTGAAGACCTTCGCCAAGACCCCGCTCAGCGAGCGCAAGTACTGCGACGTCTGCGGCGGCCACCTGATGACCAACCACCCGCCACTCGGTCTCGTCGACGTCTTCGCCGCCACCCTGCCGACCCTGGCTTTCCAGCCCGGCGTGCACGTCAACTACGCGGAGACCGTCCTGCCGATGAAGGACGGCCTGCCCAAGCTGAAGGACTTCCCCAAGGAGTTCGGCGGCTCCGGCGAGGCGATGGCGGAGTAGGGCGCGCCCGGCCGGGGCGTGAAGGAGACCTGATGCGGTCCGTGTCCCTGACAACCGCCGCGGGCGAGATCCGCGGTCATTGCGACGCGAGCTTCCGAGGCGTCCTGGACGCCTTCGCCGAGAACTTCGAGGCCCGCGGCGAGGTGGTCGCCAGCGTCGCCGTGACCCGGGAGGGCCGCCCCGTTGTCGACATCTGGGGCGGTCGCCGTAGCGTCGGCGGCGAGCCGACACGATCGGCGTCGTGTCTTCCTGCACCAAGGGCGCCTCGGCGCTTTGGTCGACGCCGCCTACTGCGCCCTAGGCTGCCGCAGCAACGCCAGCGGCTCGTGGGCGATGTGAGGCCCTACTGCACGCCGGCCTGAGTCATCATCTGCGCCATCAGGCTCCAATAGACGTCGATGTCCGACAGCTCGAGATTCGAAAGCTCGTCGGCGCCGCCGAGAAACAGCGGCTTGCGATAGCCGACACATTGGTCGAACGCCGGCGCCCGCCCACCCGCGTTCAGCCATCTGCTGTGGAACTCCGAGGCCAGCGCGGCGTCGCCGTACTCGATCAGCTCGCCGTCATGGAAGGTCTCGAGGTTAGCCGGAATCTCCAGCGCCTCGCCGGCGCCGGGATCGAGCATCAGGACACCTGGTTGGCCGTCCTCGAGCCGGGCGCCGTCCAGCACGAACGCCCGGCCGAGCCAATCGAATCCGAAGCAGACGCAATCGGCGAACGAAGGGAAAGCCTCGCCGATGCGCGTGCGCCAGTCGGCGATGTGGTCGGTTCGGACAATCCGGTATAGGCCTTGATTGAACGATGCGCCGCCAAACTCGGCGAACAGTTCGGCGAGTCCCCTCACCGACGACTGAGCCTCCGGCGCCCCGTCTTTCGGCACGGAAGCCGCATCGCGTTGGAAGTGACCCCTGAACGCCTCGAACATCAGTCGTCCCCGATGGTCACTGAATTGACTCTCGTTCCGACCGGAACGTCCCGCACCTTGTTTCCGATCTGGGCGCCCAGACTGCGGTTAACGCTCGAATCGAGAGGCTTCATGTTTTCGACCGCGTCCGCTCCGCCCAATTGTAGATCGACTGTGTGGTCGACGTCGCTACCCGCCGGCACTGTGTTGCCGGCTTTTTTGTATCGAGACGCCGCCGAAGTACCGGAACGCTGAGGCTTGGTCACGACCAGGTCCTCGGCGTCGTTCAGCGCCTTGACCTTGTTGGCCGCCTCGGCGCGCTGCGCGTCGCTCCAGCCCTCCTTGTACTTCAGCTTCAGGTCGATCCCCGGCTTGGGGTCGGCCGTCGGCGCCGGCTCGGGCGCCTTTCTGTACTCGCGGGGTGGTGACTGCCGCCCCGAAGCGCCGGCCGTGGCCGCGCCTTCCTCCTCCGCCGCCGCGCCGCCGCCGCGGGCCACGCGCCGCGCCGCGACGCGGTGCAGGATCGCCATCAGGCCGGCCACTCCCATCGCGACGACGGTCCGCACCAGCGCGTCGGCGGCCACGTCTAGGTCGGAGAGATGCTCCGCACCTGCCGTCTTGCTCAGGAACGTGACCAGGTCATCGATCGCCTGGATCGCCGCCAGGCCGCCGTAGCCGAAGGCGATGCCGGCGATCAGGGCGTCGGCGGCCCAGCCGAAGGGCGTCAGGTTTGCGAGCGCGCCGAACGCCGTGATCGCGGCCATGGTCGCCAGCGCCTTGGGCGTGACCAGCTCCAGCAAGGCGTTTTTGAACTCAGGCCCGGCCCGATCCGCCGCCCGACGGATCACGTAGGACAGGCGCTGCTCCACCGTCCAGGCGCTGACGTCCGGATCGCGGCGCGCCGGCAGATAGGGTCGGGAGAAGGCGACCTTCAGGCCCTCGGGCAGGGCCGAAACCGTCGTCCCCGGGGTCGCCGACGGCGCCAGGGGCGCCGACTGGATGGCTTCGACCGCCCTGTGGCTGACCGGAACGTCGACCTGATCGATGGGTCGCACGGCCGGCACGACGATGGCGTCGAGCTTCCGACCACGAATGGCGCGCTCGGTGAGGGTCAGCACCATGCTGTCCGTCAGGCCCGGCAGGGGGCGGCCGACGGTTCCGTCCGCCCAGTACGCGCGCAGCCCCCTCATGACCGTCGGCGAATGCGCCGAGCGCCTGAGGAAGGTCGTCGCCGCGACGGCGGAGTGGATCGAGCGGGGTAGGGCGGCAAACACGCCCGCAGGCCCCAGCACCAGGACCTGGTCGCCCAGCTCGAACCGCTCGATGGCGCCGCCCGGCTGCACCTGGCCTCCCTCCGGCGTGAACGGCGCCGCCCGCGCCGCGTCTTCAGGCCGGACCCTATGCGCCCGCGCCCCGCTCCGTCACCCTGGAAAGCGCACCACCGCCTCAGCGCGCTTTGACAACGGCGCTCCCGGCGGGGCAGCTTCCGGTATCGGGAGGACTTCGATGAGCGGACGGCTGCGCCAGAAGGTGCTGGTGCTCTACCTGGCGGACTCGGCCCTCGACTCGGCCGTGATCGGCTGGTCGGCCTGGGACGGGACCGGCCAGACCCTGACCATGGCCGGCGACGCCGACGAGCCGCCCTATCCGACGGGCCTGGCCGCCCTGCGCGACGGCTGGCGCCTGTTCCAGGCCTCGCAGCTCGCCCCCCACGCCCGCGGCGAGGAGTTCGATCTCGCCTATCTGAAGTACGAATTCTTCTTCGAGCAGCTGGTGGACACCGCCGCATGAGCGAGCCCAACGCCCCGACCCTCCTGTCGACGCCCGAGATGGCGAGCTTCGTCGCCCGCGGCTTCCTGCGCTTCGACGCCGCCGTGCCGGGCGACATCAACCGCCAGTTCATGGCCGAGGCCGGCGAGGTCGCCGAGGCCGAGGCGGGCACGAAGCTCGGCAAGGTCTACGGCCGCGCCCTGGCCGGCAACGCGATCCCGGAGGTCGCCGCCGGGACCCCGCTGGCGATGGCCTACGATCCGAAGAGCGCGCTCGGCCGGCTGATGGCCCTGCCGCGGGTGCGCGGCGCCTTCCAGAGCCTGCTGGGCGAGGCGCCGGTGTTCGACCACCACTTCCTGCACATCACCTTCCCGCCGCGCTACCACGAGGCCGGCGGCGGCGAGAACGTCAGCCAGCATACGCACCAGGACTCGACCATCGATCCGCGCACGGCCTTCGACGTCCAGCTGATGTACTATCCGCACGACGTGACGCGCGAGATGGGCGGCACCCGCTTCGTGCCGGGCACGCACCTGCGAAAGGTCAGCGAGGCC
>DASZQQ010000016.1:0-19149 GCA_035549595.1 Caulobacteraceae bacterium | reverse complement strand
ATCAGGTCCTCGTGGTTGCCCTTCAGGCAGACGGTGCGGCCGTCCTGCTGCAGCGCCATCAGCCGCTCGACCACGCCGCGACTCTCGGGGCCGCGGTCGACGTAGTCGCCGAGGAAGATCGTCTGGCGGGCGGCGCGGCCGGCGTGGCGCTCGATCAGGGCCAAGGCCTTGTCCAGCAGGTCGAGGCGGCCGTGCACGTCGCCGACGGCGTACACGACGGATGGGGGACCACTCGGTAGAGCTACGATACTGGACACGCGGAGCCTGAAGACCGGAAGCGGCCCAACCTAGCACAGGACGCCGGGCGGAAGGTTGGCCAGTGGGGACAAACCCGCGGAACGGCGCAAGGTTTCATGTGGGTGGCGTCCCTCTGGCCATGGGGAGAGACTTTGGCCAAAGTCCCCGGCCATGTTCGCGCAACTGCCCGAGATCGCGCTCGATCTGGCCCTCGCCTGGCTCGCCGGCAGCCTGATCGGCCTGGAGCGCAGCCACAACGGCCGCGCCGCCGGCTTCCGCACCCACGCCATCGTGGCCCTGGCCGCGGCCGCCTCGATGATCGTGACCTTCGAGCCGCAGATCGTGCCGGCCGCGGTGCTGGGCGGGGCGCGGCTGGACCCTGGCCGCATCGCCCAGGGCGTGATGACCGGCGTCGGCTTCATCGGCGCCGGCGTGATCTTCAAGGAAGGCGTCAGCGTCCAGGGCCTGACGACGGCGGCCTGCATCTGGGCGACCTCGGCGATCGGCCTGCTGTTCGGCCTCAGCCTCTACGCCGCCGGCGTGCTGGTGACGGCGGCCGTGCTGGTCAGCCTGACGGTGTTCCGCTGGCTGGAGAACATCCTGCCGGAGAACACCTACGCCATCGCCACCTTCCGCTTTGCCGTGGCCGAGGCGCCGACCGAAGAAGGCCTGCGCGACCTGCTGGACCGCAGCCGCGTGACCCTGACCGACGCCAGCTTCGCGCTGCGCGACGGCGGGCTCGTGGAGTTCCACGGAACGCTGAAGACCACCGAGGCGCACGGCCTGGGCCGCCTGGCCGAGCGGCTGCGCACGACCAAGGGCCTCGCCGAATTCCACCTGGCCAGGGTCAGCAAGTGACGCTTCACACCGTCTCTCTGTCGCTCCAAGCCTAGCTTTTCGCCCCCGATCCCGGCATTGGCGGAGGATGAGCAGAGCCTTGCCCGCCTTCGTCCTGACCCTGTCCTGCCCCGACCGCATCGGCATCGTCGCCGACGTCGCCGCCTTCCTGGTCGAGGCCGGCTGCAACATCCTGGAGAGCGCGCAGCACGGCGACCCGGACAACGGTCGCTTCTTCCTGCGCACGGTGTTCGAATCCACGCGCGGCGTCGGACAGGCGGCGCTCGAGGCGGCGTTCGCGCCGATCGCCTCGCGCCACGGCATGACCGCGGCCTTCTACGACGCCGAGCGCCGCACCCCGACCCTCATCCTGGTCTCGCGCTTCGGCCACTGCCTGAACGATCTCCTGTTCCGCTGGCGCACCGGCGCCCTGCCGATCGACGTCAAGGGCGTGGTCTCGAACCACCGCGACTTCGAGGATCTCGTGCGGTCCTTCGGCCTGCCGTTCACCCACCTGCCGGTCTCGGCCGAGACCAAGGCGGGCCAGGAGGAAGCGCTGGAGCGCATCGTCGGCGAGACCGGCAGCGAACTGATCGTCCTCGCCCGCTACATGCAGATCCTGTCGCCCGAGTTCTGCGCCCGCCACCGCGGCCGGATCATCAACATCCACCACTCGTTCCTGCCGAGCTTCAAGGGCGCGCGGCCCTACCACCGCGCCTACGAGCGCGGGGTCAAGCTGATCGGGGCGACGGCGCACTACGTGACCGAGGACCTCGACGAGGGCCCGATCATCGAGCAGGCCGTCGAGCGCGTGGGCCACAGCCTCAAGGTGGACGACTACATCGCCGTCGGCCGCGACGTGGAGGCGCTGGTGCTGGCCCGCGCGGTCAAGTGGCACGCCGAGCACCGGGTGCTGCTGAACGGCGTGCGCACGGTTGTGTTCCAGTAGGGACGGGCCCGGCTATCCGCGCTCGTCGATCGGGGCGATCTGGATCAGGTCCTCGGCCAGCTCCGGGTCCTCGACCAGGTTGCGCAGGATCGACTGGAAGCCGCGGGCCAGCACGCGGCCGACGTCGTCGGGAATGCCCTCGAACGCCCTGCGGTTGGCGTCGCTGAGCCTCAGCGACGACTCCAGGAAGACCTCCTCGCCGCGTGGCGTCAGCTTCAGCATGACCTTGCGCCGGTCGGCGGCCGAGCCGCCGCGTTCGACAAGGCCGTCGAGCACGAGCTGGTCCACCGAACGGGTCAGGGTGGTGCGGTCGATGGTGGTGTAGCGGGCGAGCGACTTCATCGTGCACTCGCCGAGGCGGCGGATGACGGACAGGCTGCGCCAGCGGTTCAGGCTGAGCCCGCTCGGCGCCAGGGCCGCGTCGAAGAGCAGGTCACGGCGGCGCGTGACCTGAAACGCGAGGTACAGAACGTAGTCCGGAACGTCCGCGGGGAACTCCCCCGCCGGATCGGGCGCGTTCTCCAAGAAGCGCATGCCCTGTGCCTTTCGTCCCCCACCCGTAAGGGCCGCGTAACAAGCGCACTTCTGGCGCTTGCACAAGACGCAACTACAGCTGTTGCGGCCACTCTATTTGCGCCCGCACTCATTGCGAGGCTATCGCGCGCCGCTCAGGCGGCGATGGAGGGGACCTGTTCCGTTGTCTGGAACAGGCCGATCAGGCGGCGGCCCGCGCCCCCGACCTTTCGCCGGTCTCGAAGCGTCCGATCAGTCCCCCCAGCGCGTCGGCCTCCCGCGCCAGGCCGTGGCAGGCCGCCGTCGTCTGCTCGACCATGGCCGCGTTCTGCTGCGTGACCTGGTCCATCTGGTTCACGGCGGTGTTGACCTGCCGCAGACCCACAGCCTGTTCCTCGGTCGAGGCCGCGACCTCCGACAGCATTGCATCGAGCGCGCCGACGCGGCTGGCGATGCTGTGCAGGGCCTGGCCGGCCCGGCTGACCAGGTCGACGCCCTGCTCCACCTGGCGCGCGGAGGCGCCGATCAGGTCCTTGATCTCCTTGGCGGCCTCCGCCGAGCGCTGCGCAAGCGCCCGGACTTCCGAGGCGACGACGGCGAAGCCGCGGCCGGCGTCGCCCGCGCGGGCGGCCTCGACTCCGGCGTTCAGCGCCAGCAGGTTGGGCTGGAACGCGATCTCGTCGATCACGCCGATGATCTGGCCGATCTGGCGGGCGGAGGCTTCGATGCCGCCCATCGCGTCGGTGGCCTCGCGCACCACCTGGCCGGAGCGCCCGGCCTCGTCGTGCGCGGCGGACATGGCGGCGCGGGCCTTGCGTGAGGTCTCGGCCGTCCGGTTGACCGTCGTCGTGATCTCGTCGAGCGCCGCGGCCGTCTCCTCCAGCGCCGCCGCCTGCTGCTCCGTCCGGCGCGACAGGTCCCCGGCCGCCTGGTTCAGTTCGCCGGAGCCGGACCGCACGCCGTCGGCGCGCTCCGACACCTCCGCCATCACCCGCTGAAGCTGGTCCATGGCCGCGTTGAAGTCGCCGCGGAGCTTTTCGTAGGCCGGGGCGAAGGGCCGGTCGAGGCGGTGCGTCAGCACGCCGTTGGCCAGCCGCTCGAGCGCCCGGGCGAGCGACGCGACCACCTCCACCTGCTCCTCGGCGGTCCGCTTGCGCTCCGCCTCGACGGCGGCCCGCTCGGCGTCGGCCTGGCGGCGGACCTCCTCGGCCTGGGCCTCGAGGCGGCGCTTCTGCACGGCCGCCTCCTTGAACGTCAGCACCGCCCTGCCCATGCGGCCGACCTCGTCGGTCCGGTCGGCGGCCGGCGTCTCGACCTCGTGGTCGCCGGCCGCCAGGCGGTCCATGGCGGTCGTCATCCGCGACACCGGTCCGGCGATCGTCCGGGTCAGGATGACGCCGACGACGACGGAGAGCGCGGCGGCGACGAGGGCGCCGAGCGCCAGGAACGTCAGGGCCGAGCGCTGGGCGGCCGCCTGGGTCGCCGCGTTTCGGGCCAGGGCGGCGTTCGCAGCCGCGGTCACCGCCTTCATCGTCTCGCGCATCTGCGTGAGGCGGCCGGCCGTCAGGACGAGACTGGTGGTCTCCGCCGCCGTCGACGGGTCGGCGCGCCTGGCGATCAGCCCGTCCTCTTGGCCGTTCACCGTCGCCGCCTCGGCGCGCAGGGCGGCGACCCGGCCATGGGCGGCCGGATCGGCCGCGAGCGCGTCGAGGCGGTCCATGGCCGCTTCCGCGTCGCGCCTGAATCCCTCCCGGCGCGGCAGGAAGCTGGGATCCCCCGAAGCGACGTAGCCGCGCACGGCGTTCTGTTTCTCGACCTCCGCCAGAAGGGTGCTGCTGGCGGCCGCGAGCTCCGCGTAGCTGCGGTTGTTGGCGGCCGTCGCCTGTTCGATGTGCTCGAGGCCGAGCGCGGCGCCCGCGGCCATGGCGAGCACGATGAGGACGACCGCGGTGAAGCCGAGCGTCAGCTTGCGCGAAATGGGAAGGTTGTCGAGCAACATGAAGGTCCGGAAAGAGGGGAGGCGAGTTGACGAGAAAACACACGCACTCGTTTGGCTTCCGCCCCGTAATCTCACTTCCGTGAATCGTCAGTTAAGCACCTGGTGCATTTACAACTATCGTAAGGGCACGCAGCGAGAACGCCGTTCTTCAGCGCCTGACGCCAAGATCCTCGCCGGCCACGAGGGCGTCGATCTCCGCCTCGGTGACGAGGTTGAAGTCGCCCGGCACCGTGTGCTTGAGGGCTGCGGCCGCCAGGGCGAAGTCGATCGCGCCCTGGCCGGGTGCGCCGCGCCGGAGGCCGTGGATCAGGCCCGCGGCGAAGGCGTCGCCGGCGCCGATGCGATCGACGATGGCGGTCACGGCGATGGTCCGCGTGCTCCAGGCGCCGTCCCGGGCGTACAGGAAGCCGCACAGGTCGTGGTGGTCGAGGCTGTGCTGCACACGGCGGGTCGAGGCCATGAGGGACAGGTTCGGCCAGGTCTCGAAGGCGGCCTGCGCGGCCGCCGCCCGCGGCGCGTCGCCCTCGCCCGGGAAGCTGCGGCCGAGCACCAGGCCGATGTCGCGATGGTCGCCGAAGACGACGTCGGCCTCGGCCAGCAGCCCTGCCAGCACCGCCGGCGCCTGCGCCTCGCGGCCGCGCCACAGCGTCGGGCGGTAGTTGCAGTCGAAGGACACCGTCAGCCCCGCGGCGCGCGCGGCCTTCACCGTCGTCAGGGCGCTGGCGGCCGGTCCCGGCCCGACCGCCGGGGTGATGCCGCTGACGTGCAGCCAGCCGGCCCCCTGCAGCGCCGACGGCCAGTCCACCGCGTCTGCCGGAGAGACGGCGAAGGCGCTGCCGGCGCGGTCGTAGATCACCTGCGAGGGCCGCATGCCGCCGCCGGGGCTGAGGAAGTAGAGCCCCATCCGCCCCGGAACGAGCGCCACCGCGCGCGTATCGACGCCGTGCCGGCGCAGCTCGTCGCGGGCGGCCTGGCCGATGGCGTTGTCCGGCAAGGTGGTGACCATCGCCGTCGCGTGGCCGAGCCGGGCCAGGGACACGGCCACGTTGGCCTCCGCCCCCGCCAGGGTCGCCCGGAAGTTCGGGGTCTGGAGCAGCATCTCGGCGCCCGGCGCCGCCAGCCGCAGCAGCACCTCGCCGAAGCACACGATGGTTCCGTCGCGTCGCATGGCCCTTCCCTAACCTGCGCCGTCGCAACCGGCCAGCGACCGCGCGGCGTTTCGCGCGCGGCGCGGATCGGCTAGAGGGCGCGTCGGGGGCGCCGGAGTGAGCATGCGATCGATCCTGGCAGGCGCGGCCGCCGCCTTGGCGATGGGGGGCGCCGCCTTGGCGGCCTCGCCCGCGAACGTCCTCTTCTACGTGCCCTGGGACCAGGCCGGCCGGGCCGAGGCGCCGGCGCGGCTGGCCGGCGGGGTCACCTTCGCGCCGCTGTGGGTCACCCTGACCTCGGCGGACGGGACCCTGGCGGTGGCCGACGACGCCAAGTCGTTTCCCAAGGTCCGCCGCCCTGGTCCGGTGATGCCCCTGGTCAGCAACGCCCACGACGGCGTCTGGGACGGGCCGGCGGTGGTCGCCGCCACCACCGACTCGGCGGTGCGCGACCGGGTGATCGGACGGCTCGTGACCCTGGCGCAGCAGCGCGGCTGGGCCGGCTATGTGTTCGACTTCGAGGCCCTGCCGCCGCCGGCGGCCGCCGCCTACCCGGCCTTCGTCGCCGCGGCGAAGGCCGCCCTGGCTGCGCACGGCAAGCGCGTCTGGTCGGCGGCCCTGCTGAGCGCCGACCCGCTGCTGCTCAAGGGCCTTCAGGACGCCAGCGACCGGCTGGTGGTGATGGCCTACGACCAGTGCTGGGCCACCTCGACACCCGGCCCGGTGGCCGGCGAGGACTGGCTGGAGTTCACCCTGGCGCAGAAGCTGCCGGGCCTCGATGCGAAGAAGCTCGTGCTGGGCCTCGCCACCTACGCCTACGACTGGCCGGCCGGCGGCACGGCCGCGATCCTGTCCGTGCCCGACGCCCGCGCGCTCGCCGCCCGGCATGGCGCGGCGGTGACCCGAGACCTCGCCACCGCCAACGCCACCTTCGGCTACGTCGCCGCCGACGGCGTGCCCCACAGCGTCTGGATCGCCGACGAGACCGCGTTCAGCTGGGCCGCGGGCGCGGCGCGCAAGGCGGGCGTCCGCGACGTCGCCCTCTGGCGTCTGGGCCTGGAAGCCCCGACGTTCTGGACCACACGTCCGGCCGGCGGCGACTACGTCGCCGCAGGCGCGGCGCCGCCGAAGCTGCCGCGCTGCGTCCTGCTGCCCCAGTTCGCCCCGCCGCCGCCCAAGCCGTGACGGGCCGGGGACATGTTACGCAAGGAACGTGTCCCCTCCAGTAGGCGCCATAGCGAGGGGACACGAACCTGCCGGTGGCAGGATCATGTTCCCGCCCCCCTCACCCCGTGTTCCTGAGGCCCGCGGCGATGCCGGCGATGGTCAGTTCGACGGCCACGAGCACGTCCTCGGACTCGTCGCCGGCGCGGCGGCGGCCCAGCAGCTCCAGCTGCAGGTGGTTCAGCGGCTCGATCATCCGCGCCGAGCGCGCCACGGTCTCGGCGAGGTCGCCCTGGTGGTCCAGGAGCCGGGTCCCACCGCGGGCGTCGAGCACCAGGCGTACCGCCGCCGCGTGCTCGGCCTCGACCGCGGCCATGATCCGCCGCGCGGCGGCCTGGTCGGAGGCGAGGCGGGCGTAGCGGGCGGCCAGCGCCATGTCCGCCTGGGCCAGGGCCAGCTCCATGTTCGAGACCAGGGTGGCGAAGAAGTCCGAGGCGCCGGCCAGGTCGGCGATCGCGGCGGCGGTGAGGCCCGCCTTCGCCGCGCCGCCGGCGAAGCCGTACCAGCCCGGCAGCAGGAACCGCGCCTGCGACCAGCTGAACACCCACGGGATCGCCCGCAGGTCCTCGATCCGGCGCCCGGCCGTGCGCGAGGCCGGACGGCTGCCGATGTTGAGCACGGCGATCTCGTTGATCGGCGTCGCCGACCAGAAGAAGCCGGCGAAATCCGGATCGTCGTGCACCAGGGCGCGGTAGACGCCCAGGGAGGCCGCCGCGAGGGCCTTCTGCGCCGCGTGGTGGCGCCGCGCGCCGGGCGCCACCGGTTCCGGCTTGTGCGTCGCCAGGACCACGGCCGCGACCAGGCTCTCCAGGCTGCGGCGGGCGATCGCCTGGTCGCCGAAGCGGTGGGCGATCATCTCGCCCTGCTCGGTGATGCGCAGGCGCCCCTGCACCGACCCTGGCGGCTGGGCCAGGATCGCCCGCGCGGCCGGGCCGCCGCCCCGGCCGATCGAACCGCCGCGGCCGTGGAACAGCCGCAGGCCGACGTGGTGGTCCTCGCACCGCGCGGCCAGCTTGTCGGCCGCCTCGGCGACGGCGAAGCGCGAGGCGACGAAGCCGCCGTCCTTGTTGGAGTCCGAATAGCCCAGCATCACGTCCTGCACCGGCGTGCGCCCGAGCAGGGTGCGGGTCTCGGGCAGACGCAGCCAGGCGGAGATGATCGAGGGCCCGTGCGCCAGGTCGTCGATGGTCTCGAACAGCGGCGAGACCGGCAGCTGGGTGCGCGGCTCGCCGCCGCCGCTGACGAGGCCCACCTGCTTGAGCAGCACCAGGGGCTCGAGCATGTCGGAGAGGGAGTCGGTCTTGGAGACGACGTAGGCGCACAGGCACTCGCGGCCGTAGAGGCGCACCGCCTCGGCGGCGGCGTCGAGGATCGCCAGTTCCTTGGCCGTCTCCGGCGAATAGGCCGCGAACGGCGAGCGCAGCGGCCGCTCGTGCGCGAGCTCGGCCTGCAGCACCTTCACCCGCCTGGCCTCGGGCAGGACGTCGTACTCGACGCCCGTGGCGGCGCGGTCGAAGAGTTCGGTCAGCACCCGCTCGTGCACGTCGGCGTTCTGGCGCAGGTCCAGCCGCAGCAGGTGGAAGCCGCAGGCGCGGGCGAGCGCGATCAGGGTCGAGAGGCGGTGGCCGACCAGCCGCTCGCCGCCGTTCTCGCTCAGCGAGCGGCTGACGGTCTCGAGGTCGGCCACGAAGTCGCTGGGATGGTCGTAGGCCTCGGCGCGGGCCGGATAGGCGCCGCCGGCAAGGCGGTTGGCCGTGCCCGAGAGGCGCTCCCAGATGTGCTCCAGCGCCTGGCGGTAGGGCTCGTCGCGGCGATGCGGCGAGATGTCGACGGCCATCTCGGCCAAGCGCGTCAGATCCTCCGACACGGTCGTCAGGTCGGACGAGATGGCGAGGTCGAACCACATCGCCCTCACCTCGTCGGAATAGTGGTTCAGGATCACGCGGGCGTTGGAGCGCAGGGCCTGGCGCAGCGTCTCGCCATCGACGCCGGGGTGGCCGTCGCGGTCGCCGCCGATCCACGAGCCGAGCCGCAGGATCGGCGTCTCGGGCAGGGCGTGGCCGAGGTCGCGGCCCCAGGTCTCGTAGAGGTCGGCCAGGGCCGGCAGGGCGGAATCGCGCACGATGGCGAGGGCGTTGCGGATCTCGTCGGCGACGGCGATGCGCTCGGGCCGGTGCAGGCGCATGCGCCAGAGCAGCGCGATCTCGCGGTAGAGGTCCTCGCGCAGCCGCTTCTCCTGGCCCCCCGACAGGCGATGGCGCCGCTCGAGCAGCAGGCGCGAGATCTCGAATTCGCGCTCGACCACCGCCCGGCGGCGGACTTCCGTCGGGTGGGCGGTGAGCACCGGCGAGACGTCGAGGCCGTGCAAGGCCTTCCTGGGCGGCGGCCCGTCGCCGGCCTTCACCGCGGCCAGCGCCGCCTGCAGCGAGCGCAAGGGGTCGGCGGCGTTCTGCGGATCGTCCTCGCTGGCGCGCCGCCCGCCCCCGGCGTCCTCGGCGATCGAGGCCAGCAGCGAGCGGCACGTGAGCGCGCGCGCGACGAACTCCGCCTCGCCGGCGGCCAGCGCCGCCACGGGCCGTTCGCCCGCGCACACGGCCCGCACGAGCGCCAGCGCCGCCTCGCCGTCCGCCTCGACGATCGCCTCGTCCAGCAGGGCTTCCAGGAGGGCGACGCCCTCTTCCTTCAACGCACGCGTCATGGCCCGCATAGACCCCGACTTGTCCGGGCGCCGCAAGGGCAAGCGTTCGGGCCGGTTGTTCGGGCGAACGTTGAGGCTGCGCCGTCG
Source organism: Caulobacteraceae bacterium (assembly GCA_035549595.1). Classification (GTDB taxonomy): domain Bacteria; phylum Pseudomonadota; class Alphaproteobacteria; order Caulobacterales; family Caulobacteraceae; genus Acaudatibacter. The sequence goes on along the minus strand of DASZQQ010000016.1, from coordinate 9,457 downwards.
CTTTGGACCAAGAAGGACACGAAGAACGCGAAGGACACGAAGGGAGACTTGCCGTCGACGCTACTCGAAGAATGACGCGCTGCGCGCGATCTTGGCGTGCCGCGCCCCAGAAGTCGCGCTCGTGCGCCGGCCCCTTCGTGTCCTTCGTGTCCTTCGTGGTGAGAAACAGCCGACGACGACCCGCAGGCCTCTCCGGACGACGACCCCGCTACAGCTTGTAGGCCCGTTTGGGCAGGGCGTAGGCGAGGTCGGCGGCGGTTTCGAGGGCTTCGTCCTCGGCCAAGCGGTGTTCGGCGACCAGGCGGGCCAGGAAGGCGCAGTCGACGCGGCGGGCGACGTCGTGGCGGGCGGGGATGGAGAGGAAGGCGCGGGTGTCGTCGTTGAAGCCGACGGTGTTGGCGAAGCCGGCCGTCTCGGTGGTCTGCTCGCGGAAGCGGCGCATGCCCTCGGGGCTGTCGTGGAACCACCAGGCCGGCCCGAGCTTCAGGATCGGATAGACCCCGGCCAGCGGCGCCAGCTCGCGCGCATAGGCGGTCTCGTCGAGGGTGAAGAGGATCAACGTGAGGCCGGCCGCGTCGCCGAAGCGGTCGAGCAGCGGCTTCAGGGCGTGGACGTAGTCGGTGCGTGTGGGGATGTCGGCGCCCTTGTCGCGGCCGAAGCGCTCGAACAGGGAGCGGCTGTGGTTGCGGAACGAGCCCGGGTGGATCTGCATGACGAGGCCGTCGTCGAGGCTCATGCGCGCCATCTCGGTCAGCATCTGGGCGCGGAACGCCTCGGCCTCGGCCGGCGTGGCCTTGCCGGAGACGACCGTGGCGAACAGGCGCTCGGCCTCGGCGGGCGAGAGGTCGAGGGTGGCGGCGGTCGGGTGGCCGTGGTCGGTTGAGGTGGCGCCGAGGGCGGCGAAGTCGGCGCGGCGCTTGCGGTGGCCGGCCAGGTAGCCGCGCCAGCCCATCACGTCCTCGCCGCTGAGCTCGGCAAAGCGCTTCATCGCCTCGGGAAAGGCCTCGTGCTCGCAGTCGATCACCGGGTCCGGGCGGTAGGCGGTGATCACCCGGCCCGGCCAGCCGCTCCGGCGCAGCGCGCGATGGTGGACGAGGTCGTCGGCCGGGCTCTCGGTGGTGGCCAGGACCTCGATGCCGAAGCGCTCGAACAGGGCCCGGGGCCGATAGGCCTCGCTCGCCAGGGCCTCGGCGATGGCGTCGTAGTAGTGATCCGCGGTCTCGGCCTCCAGGGCGACGGCAAGGCCGAACACCTCGGCGAAGACGTGGTTCAGCCACAGGGCCGATGGCGTGCCGCGGAAGAGGTGGAAGTGGGCGGCGAAGATGCGCCAGGCCTCGCGCGGCTCGGCGGTCACGGCGCCGGTCCGCGGCGGCACGCGCAGCCGCTCCAGCGGCACGCCCTGGCTGTAGAGCATGCGGAACAGGTAGTGGTCCGGCGCCAGCAGCAGGTCGGTCGGGTTGGCGAACGGGGCGTTGGTCGCGAACCAGGCCGGATCGGTGTGGCCATGCGGGCTGAGGATCGGCAAGGCCCTGACCTCGGCGTAGAGCCGGCGGGCGATCGCGCGGACGGCGGGGTCGGGCGGGAACAGGCGGTCTTCGTGCAGGGTCAGGGGCCGGCTCATGGGCAAGGCATGGCCCTGAATGACACCGGGAGCAAGGCGCCCTGTAGCGTGCCGGCGCTGCAGCGGCTACCGATCGGCCAAGGGAGTCCCGTGATGCCGCAAAGCCCCCGCCTGTGCCTCGCCACCCTGGACCGGCTGGCGCCCGAGGTCCGCCGCTTCGCCTACGACCGCGAGGCGGTACGAGGCGGCGTCGTGCACTTCGGGCCGGGCGCCTTCCACCGCGCGCACCAGGCCTGGTTCTTCGACCGCCTGCTGGCCTCGGACCCGCGCTGGGGGATCTGCGGCGTCGCCCTGAAGTCGCCGACCCTGCCGGGCGCCCTGACGCCCCAGGACGGGCTCTACGTGCTGGCCGAACTGGAGCGCGAGGCGCGGTTCGAGCTGGTCGGCGCGCTGACCGAGGTCCTGTTCGCGCCCGCCGCGGAGACCACGGTGCGCCGGCGCCTGCGCGATCCGGCGACGCGCTGGGTCGGCCTGACCGTCACCGAGAAGGGCTATGGCCTCACCGCCGCGGGCGCGCTCGACGAGACCAATCCGGACATCGCCCACGACCTGGCGCGGCCCGAGGACACGCCGGCCAGCGCCATCGGCTGGATCCTGGCCGGCCTCGCCGACCGGCGCGCGGCGGGCCGGCGCCCGTTCGTGGTCGCCAGCTGCGACAACCTTCCGTCCAACGGCAGACGACTTCGCGCCGGGGTCCTGGAGATGGCCCGACGCCGCGATCCGGCGCTGGCCGCCTGGATCGAGGGCGAGGTCCGCTTTCCCTGCAGCATGGTCGACAGCATCACGCCGGCGGCCGACGACGCCCTCCTGGCCAGGGTCGAGGCCGCCGCGGGCCTCCGCGACGCCGCGCCGGTGCAGCGCGAAGCCTTCTGCCAGTGGGTGATCGAGGACGACCTCGGCCCGGATGCGCCGGACCTGGGCTCGGTCGGGGTGACCCTCACCGACGACGTCGAGGGCTACGAGGCCGCCAAGCTGCGGCTGCTCAACGCCGCCCACTCGTCCCTCGCCTACCTGGGCCTGCTGCGCGGGCGCGAGACCGTGGCCGAGGCCATGGCCGATCCCGAACTCGCGACCTTCGCCCGCGGCCTGATGGCCGAGGCCATCGCCCCGCTGCTGCGCCCGCCCAAGGGCCTGGACCTGCCCGCCTACATCGACGCGATCCTGGCGCGCTTCGCCAACCCGGCGATCCGCCATCGCCTGGCCCAGATCGCCATGGACGGCTCGCAGAAGCTGCCGATCCGGCTCCTGCCGTCGGTGCGCCAGGCCCTGGACGCCGGCCGGCCGCTGGACCGCCTCGTCCTGCCGCTCGCGGCCTGGACGCGCTTCCTGGCCCGCGAGTTCGCCGCCGGCCGCCCGGTGCAGGACCCGCTGGCCGCTCGCTTGGCCGCAGCGCTCCACGCCGATCCGGACTTCGGCCTCCTCGCCATCAGCGAGGTCTTCCCCGCAGACCTGGCCCAGGCGCCGGCCTTCCGGGCAGCGTTCGCCAACGCGCTGGCCTCGCTGGCGTAGCCCAGGCCGCAGCCTCAGGGCGCGGCGGTGTGGAAGCTGAGGTTCACGTCCAGCGGCTTGCCGAACACGTCATGGACTCCGCCCGAGGTGACGACGCCACTGATCTGGCCGCCCGCATTCTTGTAGTCCTTGAGCGTCAGGACGCCGCCGACGGAGACCGACCGGTCGGCGCCCTCCAGGCCCTCGTGGATCAGGTCGGCCTCGACGATCGACCCGTCCGGCCGCACGTGCAGGACCATGGCGTTGCCGAACTTGCCGAAGATCGCGTCGAAGTCGGGCTTCTGCGAGCCGGTCTGGTCCTTGGCTGAGAACACCAGCACCGTGACCGGCTTGCCGTCGAACGGTTCGCCGGCATGGGCCGTGACCTGGGTCAGGCCGGCGTCCTTGCCACTGCCCAGGTAGGTTCCGGAGACCGCCGGTCCGCTGGCCGGCGCCGCGGCCGGCTGGGCTGCGGGCCCTGAGGCGGAGGTCGGCGCCGCCGCGGCGGCGACCGGACGAGCCGGCGGCGGCGCGGGCTTGGAGCAGCCGACGGCCAGCAGGCTGGCGGCGAGAACAGCGTGGATGGCGCGCATGAACGGGATCCTCCCATCAAGCCCACACGCCTTAGCCGTAACACGGGTCCACCAATTGTCGAGCTTGCGCCGCGCCGGCGACTACCCGATCGGCTCCTCGAACAGGGCCGCGCGGGCGAAGCGGGCGGGCGGGGAGCCGAAGGCGAGCACGGCGTCGTGGTAGCGCTTGAGCGTGAAGTCCTTGCCCCAGCGCTTCTCGGCCTCGGCGCGGATCGCCTTGTGCTCGGAGTAGCCGACGAAGTAGCTCGGCAGCTGGGTCGAACTGACCGAGGCGCGGATCCACTTGCCGGAGGCCTCGCCCTCTTCCTGGAAGGCGGTCTCCATCATCAGCGTCATCGCCTCGGTCCGGCTCATGCCGTCGACGTGGATGGCCTGGTCGAGGATGGCGTTGGTGATCGAGCGCAGGCGCGTCTTCAGCACCACCAGCTTGTACAGCGGGTCGCCGTCCAGAAAGCCCTCGTCCGCCATCATGCCCTCTGCGTAGACCGCCCAGCCCTCGACGAAGGCGCCCGACCACAGCACCGAGCGCAGCACCGACGGATAGGCGTTGGAGTGGGCGAGCTGGACATAGTGGCCCGGCATCGCCTCGTGCGTGGCGATGTCGTAGATGCCGCGGCGATTGTACTCGCGCAGGAAGCTCTCGGTGCGCTCGGCGGTCCAGTCCGCGGGGATCGGCGAGACCGCGTAGAAGGTGGCCAGGCCCTTGTCGAGCGGCCCGGGCGGGTCGCAGTAGGCCACCGCGACGCCGCGCTTGAACTCGGGCATCACCACCACCTCGACCGGCGCCGTCGGCAGGGTGATGAGGTCCTTCTGCCTGACGAAGGCCGTCGCCGCCTCGAGGCCGGCGCGGGCCACGTCGACCACCTGGTCGCGGGCGGGATGGTCGGCCGCGGCGAGGTCCAGCGCGCGCCTGATCAGGGCCTGCTGCTCGGCCGGGCTCGGCGTCGCCGTGTAGCCGGGCTGGCCGGGGGCGAGTTTGAACACCTGCTGGGCCAGGGCGTACATCTGGGCCCGGGTGTCGGCGAGGGCGGCCTCGGCGCGGCGGCGGATCTCCTGGCGCGAGAGGGGGGAGTTCAGGGCGAAGGCAAGCTTCTCGTCATAGAGCTTCTGGCCGATGCGGAAGTCGCCCCTGGCATTGGGGACCAGCACCGTCTCGATCCAGGTCTGGTGCTCGGCCACCGCCTTGGCGAGGGCGGCGTTGGCCGGCTCGAAGCGGGCGCGCACGTCGGCGGGCAGTTCGGTGACGTTCGGCGCGATCAGCTCGGCCACCAGGCTGGTCAGGCCCTTGTTCTGCTTGGCGTAGGTCTGGGCGTGCACCGGCGGCGTGCGCGCCGGGACGAGGTTCGCCCGGGCCTGGGCCAGCAAGCGCGGCAGCTTCTCCATCCGCGCCACCGCCGCGGCCATGCGCACCGGCATCGGCGCGAACTCGCGGGCGATCAGGCTGTAGAGCGCGTCGCCCGCGACCTCGGCGTAGATCAGCGGGTCCCAGGCCCAGCTCTGCAGCGTCTCGTCGGTCCAGAGGTCGTAGCGCAGCTTGTTGTCCAGCATCGCCGCGTCGATCTGGGCCGCCCGGGAAAGCTTGTCGCGCGGGATCGCCGTCAGGTCCGCCAGCAGCTTGCGTATCTCGGCGTCGCCGGCCTCGCGCGCCGCTTTCGACAGGTCGTCGAGCTCGGAATCGTAGCGATGGTCGCCGATCTGGGTGGCGCCGACCGGGCTGAGGCGCGAGGTGACGTCGATCCAGCGCTTCGCCAGGGCGGCGAGATCGGCGTCGGCGGGGCCGGGGGCGTCGGCCCGCGCGACCAGGGGCATGAAGGCGAGCGGCGCCAGGGCGGCGAACCCCAGGGCGGCGCGGCGGGTGAAGGGTGCGGGCATCGCAGCTCCCTGCGAGGCGCCGCGGGGAGCGTCCGGCCTCGCGCAAAGGTGGGCGGCGACGGACGCCGCGGATGACCCGTTCTTAGTGCGTTTTCCGCGCGCGCCACAAATGCGGGAGGGCTCTGCTCTCGCCCGCCGGCTAGGCCGCCAGCCAGTTCGTCAGGACGAAGGCGCCGATGACGATGATGGAGGCCAGCAGCAGGAACGCCTGCAGGCTCATCACCTTGCGCTCGGGCTTCTGAGCCCATTGGACAGGAAGCTGTCTCATGAGACTATGCTGTGGGAGATACTGTTTATGTTCGGTGAATCTCCAGAACAATGCGGTATATATTCTGACACCTCCTCGCACCTCATAGTATGCCTGGCGACATGACTCGCCCGTCGATATGTATTCTGGCGAAAATGTGGCAATCGGAGCGCCAGCTCGCGGCCGGGGTGACGGGACGGGGTGAAACGCGCGACACTGTGGCCTGAGGAAACGACCCGAGGAGCCGCCCATGAGCATGACCGTCAGCGCCCGCAGTCCGCGCGGCGGGCCCGTCGTGCGCGACGCCGTCGGCCGGTCGGCCGGCTACAGCCGCATCGGGGTGCGCAAGGTGACGCCGGTGATCGGGGCCGAGATCGAGGGCGTCGACCTGAACCGGCTCGACGATGCGACCTTCGCCGAGATCGAGCGCGCCTTCGCCGAGAACCTGGTGATCTTCTTCCGCGACCAGCAGCTGACGCCCGAGGCGCACATCGCCTTCGGCCGGCGCTGGGGCGAGCTGCACCTGCACCCGGCCGCGCCGCACGCCGAGGGCCATCCCGAGCTGATGATCATAACGGCCGACAAGGACTCCACCCGCGCCAACGGCGAGGGCTGGCATGCGGACGTCAGCTGCGACGAGGAGCCGCCGATGGGCTCCATCCTGCACATCCGCGAATGCCCGCCGGAGGGGGGCGACACCCTGTTCGCCAACATGTACGCGGCCTGGGATGCGCTGTCGGAGCGGATGAAGGCGCACCTGGAGGGCCTGCGCGCCGTGCACGACGGCGAGCACGTCTACCGCGGCCTCTACGCGAACCTCGGCGTGGCCGACAAGCCGAGCTATCCGCGGGCCCAGCACCCGATCGCGCGCACCCATCCGGTGACGGGCCGCAAGGCCCTGTACGTGAACGCGGGCTTCACCACCCATATCGTCGGCCTGCCGCGCGAGGAGAGCGACGCCCTGCTGCGCTACCTCTACCAGCACCTGACGCACCCGCTGTTCCAGTGCCGCTTCCGCTGGACGCCCGGCGCCGTGGCCATGTGGGACAACCGCTGCGCCCAGCACCACGCGGTCTGGGACTACTGGCCCCACCGCCGCTTCGGCCATCGCGTCACGGTCAAGGGCGAGCGGCCGCAATGAGCCTCGTCCTCTGCCGCCGCGACGGCGCCATCGCGCGCCTGACGCTGAACGACCCCAAGGGCGCCAACGTGCTCTCGTCGGCAATGATCGCCGCGCTTTGCGAGGCTCTGGACGACATCCGCGGCGACGAGGCGATCCGCGTCGTGGTGCTGGACGCGGAGGGCAAGGTCTTCTGCGCCGGGCACGACCTGGCCGAGATGCGCGCCACCGAGGAGATCGCCGACCACGAGGCCCTGTTCGCCCGCTGCTCGGACCTGATGCTGGCCATCGGCGGCTCGCCCAAGCCGGTAATCGCCAAGGTGCGGGGCGCGGCGGTGGCCGCCGGCTGCCAGCTGGTCGCCAGCTGCGACCTCGCCTACGCGGCGACGGGCGCGCGCTTCGCGGTGTCGGGCGTCAACCTCGGCCTCTTCTGCTCGACGCCCTCGGTGGCCCTGGCGCGCCGGGTGACCGAGAAGGCGGCGCTCGAGATGCTGCTGACCGGGCGCTTCGTGGACGCCGCCGAGGCCGAGCGCATCGGCCTCGTCACCCGCTCGGTCGCCCCCGAGGCCCTGGACGCCACGGTCGAGGAGGCGGCTGCGGCGATCGCGGCCAAGGCGCCGGAGGCCATCGCGCTTGGCAAGGCGCTTTTCCGGCGCCAGATCGAGCTGCCGATCGCCGAGGCCTATGCCCTGGCCGGCGAACGCATGGCCGAGAACATGACCTTCGCCTCGGCCAAGGCCGGCATCGACGGCTTCCTGAAGCGTTGAGGGCAAAGCCGCCAAAGTTCGAACGCCTTCCGGGCGCAAAGCCGGTTTTCCACCTTTGCTGAAGGCGCTCCCGACGTCACAATCCGGCAAGCATCGCGTCGTAAACAAGCGCTAACGATGACCCCGAGGCGGGCCGGCCGCGAGCGCCGGACGCAGGCACAGGACCCCAATCCCGCATGACTTCAAGCATCCTTCGCTCCGCCGCGGGCGCGCTCGCCCTGGCCGCGAGCCTCGCCGCCGGCGCCGCCCAGGCCGACCCGGACTGCCACGGCAAGCCTTCGCCCCACCGGCTGTTCGTGGTGATCGAGAACATCCGCAACAACACCGGGCTGATGGTCTCCAGCCTCTATACGGACGACGGCCGGTTCCTGAAGAAGGGCGGATCGCTCAGCGTCTGGCGCACGCCGGCGCACCCACCGACGCAGACCATGTGCGTCTACCTGCCCAAGGTCGGCAACTTCGCCGTCGGCGTCTATCAGGACGTCAATTCGAACATGAAGATCGACCACAACCTCCTGGGCCCGACCGAGCCCTGGGGCTTCACCAACAATCCGCACGCCCTCTTCGCCCTGCCGACGTTCGGCCAGGTCAAGTTCGCCTCCAGGCCGGGCGACAACTATGTGCACGTGCGGCTGAACCACCCCTGAGCCGGGTGACACGAACGGCTGGAACGTCCATCTAGGGCCTGCGCGCAACCCGGCGCGCGGCGGTGAGGGGAGCATCATGGCGGGCGTGACCTGGCGCGACGGTCTGAAGGTCGCGACCAATGTGCTGTTCGACACCCGCAAGGTGATGCTCGCGCACCTCGTGGTGACGCGCTACTGCAACCTCGACTGCGCCTACTGCAACGAGTTCGACAAGGTCTCCAAGCCGGTGCCGCTGGAGCTGCTGTTCGAGCGCATCGACCACCTGGCGAAGCTAGGCACCCAGATCGTCACCCTGACGGGCGGCGAGCCGATGACGCACCCGGGGCACAACGAGGTCATCCGCCGCATCCGCAGCCACGGCATGGTCGCCACGACCATCACCAACGGCTTCCTGATGACGAAGAAGTCGATCGAGGCGATGAACGAGGCCGGGCTGCAGGAGCTGCAGATCTCGATCGACGGCATCAAGCCCGACGAGGTGTCGAAGAAGACCCTGAAGTCGCTGATGGGCCGCCTGAAGCTGCTGTCCGAGCACGCCCGGTTCCACGTGAACATCAACTCGGTTCTCGGCATCACCGAGGAGCGCACGCAGGACGCCCTGGAGGTGGCCGAGACGGCCAAGGCCCTGGGCTTCAGCCACACCGTCGGCGTGCTGCACGACGCGGAGGGCACGCTGGCGCCGCTGTCGGCGACGCAGCGGGCGGTCTATGACCAGCTGATGGACAAGGGCTCGCTCGCGCACCGCGTCAACTTCCTGATGTTCCAGAAGAACCTGATGGCGGGAAAGCCCAACGCCTGGCGCTGCCGCGCGGGGGCCCGCTACATCTACGTCTGCGAGGACGGCCTGGTGCACTACTGCTCGCAGCAGCGCGGCCAGCCGGGCGTGCCGCTGAAGGACTACGGCGTCGAGGACATCCGCCGCGAGTACGCCAGGGAAAAGGCCTGCGCCCCCTTCTGCACCGTCAGCTGCGTCCACCAGGCCAGCTTCCCCGACTTCTGGCGGGGAAGGCAGAGGGCGGTGGCTTAGCGCGAGCGGCGCCCGGCGCGCCTGCTCTTCCCCCTCAGGGGGAAGTGTCTGCAATGTCCGCGCAGCGGACGGCAG
>DASZQQ010000015.1:0-1505 GCA_035549595.1 Caulobacteraceae bacterium | reverse complement strand
GCTACATTCTCGACGCCGCCGCCGCCGAGGCGGCCCAGATCACCGGCGGCCAGACGCCGGACCTCGTCGTCCGCCTGACCATCGACCCGAAGCTGCAGGCCGCGGGACTTGAGGCGGTGCGCTGGGGCGTGGGCGTGCTGGGCAAGGGCCGGCGCGTCTCGCAGGGCGCCCTGGTGGCCCTGGACCAGGACGGCGCCATCCGCGCCATGGTCGGCGGCGTCGATCACGACAAGAGCGCGTTCAACCGCGTGACCCAGGCGCGCCGCCAGCCGGGCTCGTCGTTCAAGGCCTTCGTCTACGGCGCGGCGGTCGAGCGCGGGGTGCGGCCCGTCGACGTGCGCCAGGACGCGCCTGTGGCGCTCGGCAACTGGAACCCCGAGAACTACGGGGGCCGGTTCTCGGGCCCGGTGACGGTGGCCCAGGCCCTGGCGCGCTCGATCAACACCGTCTCGGTGCGGCTGACCGAGGAAGTCGGGCCGGACGCGGTGGCCGAGTTCGCGCGGCGCTGCGGCCTGACGGACATCCCGCCCCGCCCGGGCCCGTCGATCGCGCTCGGGGCCTACGAGGTGACGCTGCTCGAGCTCGCCGGCGGCTACCAGGTGTTCCAGACTGGCGGCGGCCGGCAGAAGCCCTACCTGATCGAGTCGATCGGCTCGACCTCGGGCCAGAGCCTGTTCGCGCGCGCGCCCTCGGCCCCGACGCCGGTCTACGACGTGCTCTACGCCACGCGCATGGTCGGCATGATGAAGGGCGTCATCTCCGGCGGCACCGGCGTTGCGGCCAACATCGGCCGCCCGGCGGCCGGCAAGACCGGCACCAGCCAGAACTGGCGCGACGCCTGGTTCGTCGGCTTCACGCCCCAGCTCCTGGCCGGCGTCTGGGTCGGCAACGACGACAACCGCCCGATGGCCAAGGTCACCGGCGGCGAGATCCCGGCGGCGATCTGGAAGCGGTTCATGACCATCGCCCTGAAGGACGTCCCGCCCACCGACTTCCCCTGGCTCGTGCAGGATCCGCAGGCCGAAGCCCCGCCGACCGTCGAGGGCGGCCAGCCCTTCGTCGACGAGCCGCCGATGCTGCAGGGCGACCAGGACGCCGACATGACCCAGCCCCCCGGCGCCCAGGATCAGGACGACGGCGCCTATGCGGACCGGGCGCGGCCACAGAACCAGGGCGACGAGGGCGACGAGGCGCGGTCCGACCAGGACTATCCCGGCGAGGCCTACGTCCCGCCACGCCGGCCGGGCTACGATCCGGACGAGGGCGACGAGGCGCCGCCCCCGCGCAGGCCGTATTACGGTCCGGGCAGCGACGACGCCCGCGGCGGCGATGGCCGCGAGCAGCCGCTGCCGCGCCGCGGCCGGGACGACGGCGACGACCCCGACCAGGCGCCGCGGCGCTATCGCTACTGACGCTGGCCGCGACGGCGCGCCGCTGGCCCTCGGGGGCCCGGCGCGCTAGACTCCCATCCGCTTGCCGCCCGCGTACCCGAGGATCCCATGACC
>DASZQQ010000014.1:0-4670 GCA_035549595.1 Caulobacteraceae bacterium | reverse complement strand
ACGCCGGCCGCCGGCTACGGCTGGAACGTGGTCCAGTCGTCGAACGCCGAGGCCTACGATATCGTCCGCGAGGATCCGGCCAGGGCCAATCCGCTGCTGCGCGGCTGGATCCAGCGCACCGCGGCCGTCGAGCTCTTCAGCCAGGCCGGCCTCGACTTCGAGGCGCTGAAGGCGGCCGCACGGCGGGCCGACTTCCACCCGACGCCCCTCCCCGGCGCGACGTTCTCGGCCGACTACGACGTGACCTCGCAGAAGGTGGTCAGCCGCAACGTCATCGCCAAACGGACGGGGACGACGCGGCCGAAGGAGGCGGTGATGTTCGCCGCCCACTGGGACGCCTTCGGCGTCGGCGCGCCGGACGCTGAGGGCGCGCGCATCCGCCACGGCGCCGCCGACGACGGCACGGGCGTCGCCGGCGTGCTCGAGCTCGCCCGCGCCTTCGCCCGCCAGCCGCGCCTTTCCCGCACCACGGTCTTCGCCTTCTGGACGGCGGAGGAGCGCGGGCTGCTGGGCTCGGAGTGGGAGGCCTCGCACCCGCTCTACGATCCGGCGCTGATGGCCGGGAACTTCACCATGGACACCCTGCAGCCGGTGGGTCCAGCGCACGACGTGGTGCTGGTCGGCGCCGGGCAGAACGACCTCGAGGACTGGCTGGCGCGCGCGGCGAAGACGCAAGGGCGCACGATCACCCCGGACGCCCACCCCGAGCGCGGCCTCTTCTACCGCGCCGACCACTTCTCCCTGGCCAAGCGCGGCGTGCCGACCCTGATCCTGATGAGCCTCGGCGGCGGGCCGGACTTCGTGAACGGCGGCCGCGCCGCCGGCGACGCCTGGATCACCGACTTCACCGCCCACTGCTACCACCAGCCGTGCGACGTCTGGCGCCCCGACTGGAACCTGACCGGCGCGGCCCAGGACGTCGACCTGCTCTACCTGATGGGCCGCCGCCTCGCCGCCGACGGCGCCTGGCCGGCCTGGAAGCCGACCTCCGAGTTCAAGCCCGTCCGCGATACGACCGCGGCCCGGCGGAGGTGAGAAGAAGCTCCGAGCGCAATGCGGCGGAGCCGCCCTTTTGTTTGTCCACGAACCACACGAACCACACGAACACGCCGCGTTTGTCCCAGGCGCCGGCGGGTCCACGAACCCGTTCGTGTGGTTCGTGTGGTTCGTGGACAATCTTCTTCAGCGCTGGCCCGAACCTGGGCGCTTGCGATCTATTTCTTCTGCGTCTTCGCCGTGTTCAGCGCCACCGCCTCGCGGACCAGGGCCTTGAAGGCTTCGGCGTCGATGGCCTCGCCCTCGCGGACGTCGATCGCCCGGCGCGTGCCGCCGTCCAGGCTGGAGTTGAAGAGGCCCTTGGGGTCCGCCAGCGCGGCGCCTCTGGCGAAGGTCAGTTTCACGACCGCCTTGTAGGTCTCGCCCGTGGTGACGATGCCGTCGTGCTCCCAGACCGGCACGCCCCGCCACTTCCAGGTCTCGACGATGTCGGGATCGGCCTCGTGGATCAGGGCGCGCAGGCGCGCGAGCGTCTCGCCGCGCCAGTCGCCGAGTTCGCGGATGCGCCCGTCGATAAGCTCCGAAGCCGGCGCGCTCTCCGCCGTCGCGGCGGTCGGTCGCTTCATGGCCTCGCCCCCTCCGCGACCGCCCCGCCGCCGCGCCGTCGGGCGGCGTAGGGCAGGAAGAACATGTAAAGCCCCGTGACCAGCATCGGGATCAGCGGCGCGAGCGCCGTCAGCCCGATCCAGGTCGCCGAGGAATGCAGCACCAGGGCGACGATGTTGGCGATCACCGTGCCGGTGAAGACGATCGAGAGCCAGCGGTGCGTGACGCGTATGCCCTTGTTGAAGCGCTCCATGGCTCATTCCCCCTTCTGCAGCGTCTGTTCCAGGGCGCCCAGGAACCGCTGCCAGCCGAAGGCGGCGCCGCGGAAGGCCTGCTCCTGGTCGGGCCTGAAGCCGGCCTGTTCGAGGCGAAGGTGGGTGCCGGCGTCGGTCGGCGTCAGGGTCCAGGTGACGACGCTCTCCAGCCCCATGGCGTCCCAGGTGTAGGCCAGCGTCCGCTGCGGCTCGATCTCGAGCACCCTGCAGTCCACCGAGCCCCAGTCGGCCGTGAATGTGAAGCGATGGCCGGCCACGGGCTCGAAGTCGGTCTTCATCAGCCACTCGGCCATGAGGTGCGGCTGCGTCAGCGCGCGCCACACCCGCTCGGGCGGGAACGCCACCTCGCGCTCGAGGACGACCGAGCGGATTTCCGCGGCCGTGTTCGTGGTCACTGGTCCATCCTCCTCAACAGATCCTCCAGGTCGTCGAACCGGTTCCGCCAGAAGTCGCCCATCTCGCGCGTCCAGTCGGCGAGCGGCGCCAGGCCGCCCGGCCGGGCGCTGTAGTGGGTCTGGCGGCCCGCGTGGCGGTCCTGCACCAGGCCGGCCGTCTTCAGCACGGCCAGGTGCTTGGACACCGCCGGCTGCGAGACCCCGGCCCGCGCGGTGATCGCCCCGACCGTCTGCTCGCCCTCGCGCACCAGCCGCTCGAAGATCGCCCGCCGCGTGGGATCGGCGAGGGTCCGGAACAGCAGGTCCTGGGCGTCGGTCAATTCGATAACCCGTCAGCTATGGATTGATCCATAACTTGCCGGATATGGATTGGCAAGCCGCGGCGCCGAAAGAATGGACCACCAAGCACACCAAGGCGCCGTGCCTAGCTCTGAAACGCCGCGCCGAAGGCGAGGCCGGATTTTAACGCAGAGACCGCAGAGAAGGCGCAGAGAGCGCAGAGGGTCTGAGCGCCTTCGCGTCCTCCGCGCCTTCTCTGCGGTCTCTGCGTTAAAAAGCCCAAGCCGCAACCGCCCGAGCCTCGACAGGATCGCGCTGCGCGCACCGCTACCCGGACCCCTTTGTGTGCTTCGTGTGCTTGGTGGTCCAATCCTAGCTGAGCTGCTGGCTGGCCGTGTCAGCCTCGGCAGAAGCGCGCCAGGTCCGCGGCGGTGTCGCGGCTGATGTCGGGGCAGCTGATCGAGAAGATCTCGGTCCCGTGGATCGTGCCCATCACCTGCCGGCAGCGCGCGGAGACCCCGGCCCCCATCAGCAGGCGGTAGAAGCCGATCCCCTCGTCGCGCAAGGGGTCGCACTCGTTGACGCTGATGATCGTCGGCGGGAAGCCCTTGACGTCCTCGGCGGAGGCGAAGCCCGGCCAGGCCAGCGGGTTCTTCGCCGCCAGCTCTGCGATGCCGTAGGCCATGGCGCCGCGATTGTTGTGCAGCTCCAGGAGGATGCCGTTGTTCTCGCTCGACGACGGATTCTCTGCCAGCGGCCACTGGCCGGCGATGTAGGGGCAGAGCGCATAGAGCCCCTTCACCAGCCCCAGGTCCCCGTCCCGCTTCAGCTTCATCACCGTGGCGATGGCGAGGTTCCCCCCGCCGCTCTCGCCGGCGACGACGATGCGCGACGGATCGATGTTCAGCCGCCCGGCCTCGCCGACCAGCCACTTCAGCCCCGAGACGCAGTCGTTCAGCCCGGCCGGGAACGGCGCCACCTGCGGGGCCGACGAGGGGCGCAGGCAGTTGCGGAAGTCGACCATGGCCACGGCCACGCCCTGGGCGGCGATGATCCGCCCCCACGAGCGGTACATGCCGTTGAAGCACGACATGGTCTGCATGCCGCCGCCGTGGATGTAGTAGACGCACGCCAGCCGCTCCGTCCCCTCGGGCCGGATCATCTGCACCTTGATCTCGTTGCCGTCCGGCGAGGAGACGAAGGTCTCGGTGGTGACGGCCAGACCCTTCGACGGCGCCGTGACCTCGTTGTCGCAGGCCGCGAACAGCCCCTCCATCGCCTGCTCTCCCGCCAGCGCCTCGGGCGAGTTCGCCTCCGCCAGCAGCGCCTCGCGACTGGCGATATCCCCCACCGGCGGCCGGTCCGGCGCCACGAACACCGCCTTGATGCGCGGATCGATACGGGGGTCGGCGGCGATGCGGTTCATGGGGGGGTCCTTTGCTCTGTTCGCTGGCCATTTTTCGGGCGCTGCCGGCGCTTCGACAAGGCTCTGTGGGTCGAAAAGGCGCGCCGGCCCCGCGTCGTCATCGGCCTCGACACGCAGCTGGACTTGTCGGTCGCGATTTTCTGCTAGGCTTGTTCTCCTTGGGGGACTTCCGTCGCCAGCGGGGCGCATCGGTCGTGAGCTACGTCTTCATCTCCTACAAGCGGGAGGACGAGACCCGGGTCGGCCGGATAGCCCGTTCCCTGGAGCGCGCCGGCGTCGAGGTCTGGTGGGATCGCGGCCTGCCGGGCGGTGAAAGCTGGCAGGCCAATATCGAAGCCAAGCTTGCCGGCGCTGGTTGCGTGGTCGTCGCCTGGTCGCACGGCAGTGTCGGGCCAGAGGGCCAGTACGTGCGCGACGAGGCGCGCCGTGGTCTCGCCAGGGGCGTCCTGGTGCCGGTCCTGATCGACCGGCTGGACGCCCTGCCGCTGGGCTTCGGCGAGACCCAGGCCATTGACCTCAGCCACTGGCGCGGCGCGGACCAGGATCCGTTCCTGCAGGATCTGATCGCCGCTGTCCGCGCCAAGCTGGCCGGCGCGCCGGCCCCTGCGCCGCGTGGGCCGACTGGACGCCTGCGACGCCGTCTGGCGCTCAGCGGCGTCGCCAGTTTCGGCGCTGTCGTCCTCTGCGCGCTTG
>DASZQQ010000013.1:0-4045 GCA_035549595.1 Caulobacteraceae bacterium | reverse complement strand
TCATCCTCCCCCCCCCAAGACTAGGTGACATCATGATCCACGACACCGTCCTGACGACGATCGGCCGCACGCCCATCGTCGAACTCAAGCGTCTGGCCCCCGAGGGGGTCCGCCTTTTCGCCAAGCTGGAAAGCTTCAACCCCGGCGGCTCGGTGAAGGACCGCCTGGCCCTCGCCGTCATCGAGCGCGCCGAGCGCGAGGGCGGCCTGAAGCCCGGCCAGACCGTGGTCGAGGCGACCAGCGGCAACACCGGCATCGGCCTGGCCCTCGTCTGTGCGGCCAAGGGCTATCCCCTCGTCATCGTCATGGCCGAGAGCTTCAGCATCGAGCGGCGCCGGCTGATGCGCTTCCTGGGCGCCAAGGTGGTGCTGACGCCGGCCGCCCAGAAGGGCACCGGCATGTACGCCAAGGCCGTGGAGCTGGCCGACAAGCACGGCTGGTTCCTGCCGCGCCAGTTCGAGAACGAGGCCAACGCCGACGTGCACGAGGCGACCACGGGGCGCGAGATCCTGCACACCTTCGGCGACGGCCTCGACTACTTCATCACCACCGCCGGCACCGGCGGGACGCTGAAGGGCGTCGCCCGGGCGCTGCGGGCCATGAGCCCCGGCACGCGGGTCGTGGTCGCCGAGGCGGAGAACGCCCCGATCCTTCGCAGCGGCGTGCCGCAGCCGCCGGACGTGGACGGCGTGCCGCAGAGCCATCCGCGCTTCCAGCCGCACCCGATCCAGGGCACGACGCCCGACTTCATCTCCAGGCTCGCCGCCGACGCCGTCGCTGACGGCCTGGTGGACGACGTGGTCGGGGTGAAGGGGGCCGACGCCCTGCGCCTGGCCCGCGAGCTGGCCACCAGGGAGGGCATCCTGGCGGGAATCTCGTCCGGCGCGGCCGTGGCGGCCGCGCTGGACGTCGCCCGCGGGGCGCCGGAGGGCGCGCGCATTCTCTGCATCCTGGCCGACACCGGCGAGCGCTACCTGTCCACGCCGCTGTTCGACGAGGTCGGCGCCGAGATGGACGACGAGGAACAGGCGATCGCCGCCTCGACCCCGTCCGCCCGCTTCGGCGTGGCCCCCGCGACCCCCGCGCCCGCCGCCGCCTCTGCTCCAGCCGCCCCGTTCGCGGACAAGGACGCCCAGGCCCGGCTGGCGGAGATCACCGCCTCCGCGCCGGTGGTGCTGTTCGCCCTGGAATGGTGCGAGTTCTGCTGGTCGCTGCGCAAGCTCCTGAACGCCGTGCACGTGCCCTACCGCGACGTGTCGCTGGATTCGGCCGAGCTGCCGGGCGACCTCGGGCTTCGCCTGCGCCGGGCCCTGACGGCCCGGACCGGGGTGGCCACGATCCCGCAGCTGTTCATCGGCGACCGCTTCGTCGGCGGATGCACGGACGTCTTCGCCGCCTTCCGCAGCGGGGCGCTGCGCGAGATGCTGGCGGCCGAAGCCGTCGGCATGCACGCGGAGCCCGGCCTCGACCCGGACGGCTTCCTGCCGAAGTGGCTGACGGACCTGTCCAGGCCCAGGACCGAGCCGCAGCCCGCGGCGGCCTGAAGTCCGGACCCTTCGATTCCGGGCGGCCGGCTTCGTGGCAGGCCGCCCGGTGCACGTTTTGAGCGTAGCTGTAACGTTCACTTTCGAACGGCGCGTACCTAGATACCCGTTCGATGAACGGGATGATCTCACTTCTGGAGCGGGACGAGCCGCGCACGCGGCTGGAAGCCGCCCTCGCGGCGGCGCGCAGCGGGCGCGGCCGCATCGTCTCCCTGGAAGGGGAGGCGGGGATCGGCAAGACCTCCCTGGCCCAGGCCTTCATCGACGCCCAGAGGCCCCACGCCCGCATCCACGTCGGCGGCTGCGAGCACCTGGCGACGCCCGAGCCCCTGGGGCCGTTGCGCGACATCGCCCGCGAGAGCCAGGGCCGCTTCGCCATCTCGCCGGTCGGGCACCTGGCGACCTTCGAGGCGCTTCTGCGCATGCTGCAGGGCGGCCGCGGCCCGGCGCTGCTGGTGATCGAGGACATCCACTGGGCCGACGACGCGACGCTCGACTGCCTGCGCTTCCTCGGCCGCCGCATCCGCACCGCCCCGGTGCTGGTGCTGGTGACCTTCCGCAGCGACGAGCCTGACTCCCGCGCGCGGCTGGTGTCGTTCTGGGCGGACATGCCACGCGACGCGCGCGAACGCATCGAGCTGCCGCCGCTGTCGCTGGACGCGGTCGGCCAGCTTGTCCGCGGCAGCGGCCGGGACGTCGGCGGCGTCTACGCCCTGACCGGCGGCAATCCGTTCCACGTCACCGAGTTCCTGACCGCCGACAACGACAACGCCGTGCCGCGGAACGTCCAGGACGTGACCCTGGCGCGGGCGGCCAGGCTCAGCGCCATCGGCCGGCGGACGCTGGAGCATGCGTCGATCTTCCCGCGCCAGATCGACGAGGAGACGCTGCGCCGGATCGACGGCGGGGGCGACGACGGCCCGGCCCACGCCGGCGTCGAGGAGTGCCTGGCCAGCGGCATGCTGAACGTCCGCGACGGGCGCCTGGCGTTCCGCCACGAGCTGGCGCGGCGCGCGATCCACGAGGCGCTCTCGCCGCTTCGCCGGCGCGAGCTGCACGCGGCGGCCCTGGCGCTGCTGAAGGGCCGCAACGACCGCCGCGCGGCCGAGATCGCCCACCATGCCGAACAGGCCGGCGCGCCCGAGGATCTGGTGCGCTTCTCCATCGCCGCCGCCCAGGAGGCCGCGCCGCTGGGCGCCTACCGCGAGACCGCGGCCCACCTGTCGCGCGCCATAGAGCACGGCGTCTTCCTGCCCGAAAGCGACCGGGCGCAGCTGCTGCAGCGCAAGGCCTACGCGGCGTTCTTCTGCGGCGCCTACGACGAGGCGATGACGGCCCTGGGCGCGGCCAGCGAGAGCTACCGCCGCGGCGGCGACGTCGGCGGCCTGGGCGAGACCCTGCGCACCGCCGGGCACGTGCAGTGGGGCCTCGGCGATCCGGACCTCGCCGAGGCCAGCTTCGACGAGGCCGTGCGCGCGCTTCAGGTCCAGCCGGGCTCGTGGCAGTACGCCTCGGCCCTCGCCAGCCAGTCGCTGTTCGACACCCTGGCCGACCGCAACGACCTGGCCGTTCAGCGCGCCCGGGACGCCCTGGCCCGGGCCGAGGCGCTGGGCCGTTGGGACATCTACATGCGGGCCCTGACGGCCCTGCGCACGGCCGAGGCTTCGACCGACCTCGACGGCGGCGCCGCGGCGCTGCGGGACGCGATCGCCGAGGGTCGCCGCCGCGGCGAGGCCGACGCCCTGCCCAGGCTCTATGCGAACCTGACGTCGGTGCTCTCGCGCGGGCGGCGCTACGAGGGGCTCGACGCCCTGTTCGACGAGGGCCTCACCGCCTGCTCGGCGCGCGACCAGGCGCCGCTGGTGGCGCTGATCCGCGGCAACCGCGCGTCCGTCCTGCTCGACCGCGGCCGCCTGGAGGACGCTCTGACCGAGGCCGAGGACGTCATTCACGGGCCCTATCCCAAGGGGGCTGCGGCGCTGCCGTCGATGATCGCGCTCAGCCGCACGCGCGTGCGTCTCGGCCTGCCCGAGGGCGGGCTCCTCGACCAGGCGCGGCGGATGCCGACGGTGCGCCGGGACCTGTTGTGGCGGGCTCCCGTCGCCATGGCGCTGGCCGAGGTCGAGTGGCTGGACGGGGAGGGCGACGGTGTCGCCGCCGGGGAGCTGGAGGCCGTGCTCGACGGTCTGTGCGCCTCGTGGAGCCAGCTCTGGAACATCGGCGAGGTCGCGCTCTGGCTCGCCATCCTCGGCCGCCGCCCGCGGCTATCGGCCAGGGCGGCCGAGCAGCTCGGCGCGCCGCACCGGGCCTATCTGGAAGGCCGCTGGCGGGACGCGGCGGACGGCTGGGCCGCGCTCTGCTGCCCGTACGAGCAGGCGATCGCCCTCTCGGACGGCGACGAGGACGCGCAGCGCGAGGGCCTGGCCCTGTTCGATCGCCTGGGCGCGGTCCCGGCCGCCCGGCGCCTTCGCCGCCGGATGCGCGCCGCCGGCCAGCGCTCC
>DASZQQ010000012.1:0-1776 GCA_035549595.1 Caulobacteraceae bacterium | reverse complement strand
GGACGAAACGGGCCGCAACGACTACTGGTGCCCCGACGCCGACATGGTCGCGGTGTGGGACGAGCATCTGGCCGCCGTGCGCAAGGCCGGCTCGTCGACGGGCGCGATCGTCGAGGTCGAGGCGACCGGCGTCCCCGCCGGCTGGGGCGCGCCGATCTACGGCAAGCTCGACGCCGAGCTCGCCGGCGCCCTGATGTCGATCAACGCCGCCAAGGGGGTCGAGATCGGCGCCGGCTTCGCCGCCGCGGCCTTCTCCGGCGAGGAGAACGCCGACGAGATGCGCATGGGCAACGACGGCCCGGTGTTCCTGTCCAACCACGCGGGCGGGGTGCTGGGCGGCATCTCGACCGGTCAGGCGGTGCTGGCGCGGGTGGCGTTCAAGCCGACCTCGTCGATCCTGACGCCCAGGCGCTCGATCAACGAGGCGGGCGAGGAGATCGAGGTGCGCACCAAGGGCCGCCACGACCCGTGCGTCGGCATCCGCGGCACGCCAGTGGTCGAGGCGATGACCGCCTGCGTCCTGGCCGACGCCTTCCTGCGCCACAGGGCCCAGACCGGTGGGGCGGTCTTCCAGCCCGGCCTTTAAGTGGCGGATTTCATTCCACTATCGGCGGTTGATGTTCGGAACCTTACGCTACGTCCGCGCGCCTTGACCGGCGAGACGGACGCATCGTAACAGGGGCCTTGCCGCAATTCCGGCGCGGCGTTCCCCGGACGGGGTGGGCGTGCGCTTCGAACTCCTGAAGATCCTCCTGGTGGACGACAACCACCACATGCGCATTCTCCTGTCGGAGATCCTGCGCGCGATCGGGGTCAGCCACATCTACGAGGCCGGCGACGGCGCCGAGGCGCTGCAGCTGCTGCGCCGCGAGGCGATCGACATCGTCATGACCGACCTGGAGATGTCGCCGCTGGACGGGATCGACTTCGTGCGCCTCCTGCGCAACTCGCCCGACAGCCCCAATCCGATGATCCCGGTGATCATGATCACCGGCCATTCGACCATGCGCCGGGTGGGCGAGGCGCGAGACGTCGGGGTCAACGAGTTCCTGGCCAAGCCGATCACGGCGCGCGGCGTCATCCACCGCATCACCCTGATCGTCGAGCATCCGCGGCCGTTCGTGCGCACCGGCGACTACTTCGGCCCCGACCGCCGCCGCCGCAGCGACCCCAACTACACCGGCCCCAAACGCCGCGCCGCCGACGGCCTGCCGCCGCTGGAGTAGCGCGAAGCGCTGCGATTTCGAACCACGAACAGACACGAAAAGGCACGAAAGCATTGGGCCCGACACTTCCTGGCGGAAGCGCGAGGTCAGGACGTTTCGTGTTCTTTCGTGTCCTTTCGTGGTTCCAAGTCTTTGGTCTACCCCACCGCCATCGAGCAGCTCTCGCCGATGGTCGGGCGGGCGAGGGTGACGCGGCACAGGCCCGGGAAGCGCGGCTTCAGGCGGGCGGCGAAGAACAGGCACAGGGCTTCCAGCGTCGGGCTCTCCAGGCCCGGGTGCTCGTTCAGCAGGCTGTGGTCCAGCTCGCCGGCGGCGGCCTTCAGGGCCTGGTCCAGCTCGGCGAGGTCGGCCACCCAGCCGATCGGCGCCACGGCCGGGCCGCGCACGGTGGCCTCGACGCGGAAGGAGTGGCCGTGCAGGCGCGTGTAGGGGCTGCCCGCCGGGCCGTCGGGCAGACGGTGGGCGGCATCGAAGGTCGCCACCTTCGTGATCTCGAACAGGGTCTCGGTCATGGTCCGGAAGAGAGGGAGGGCGCCCGGCCGGATGGCTC
>DASZQQ010000011.1:0-3432 GCA_035549595.1 Caulobacteraceae bacterium | reverse complement strand
CGGCCAGGCTCCTGCCCGGCCGCGACGCGGCCGACCTGCTGGCGGCGACCTTGCCGCCGGGCTCGATCACCGGCGCGCCGAAGGTGCAGGCGATGAAGGTGATCGCGGGGCTTGAGCCGCCACGCGGGCCGTTCTTCGGCGCCCTGTTCCGGGCGGGCTTCGACGGCGGTTTCGATTCCAGCGTCCTGATCCGCACCGCCGCCTTCGACCTCGGCGCCGACGGCCGCTGGCGCGGGGAGCTGCGCGCCGGGGCCGGGATCGTGGCGGACTCCGATCCCCGCGCCGAGCGGCTGGAGACGGAGGCCAAGGCGGCGGCGGTGCTGGCCGCCCTGGCTGGAGGTCAGGACGCCGGCGCGTCGGACGCCTTGGCGGCGAAGGCGTAGACGCTGCCGTTGTCGGAGCCGATGAAGAGCACGCCCTTGTCGACCACGGGCGAGGAGTTCGAGCGGCCGTCGGCGATGTTGTAGCCGGTGATCGCCCCGTCCTTCAGGGCGAAGGCGATGGCCCCGCCCATGAACGAGCCGGTGTAGATCGCCTCGCCGACGATGGCCGGGGAGGCGAAGATCACGTTGCGGATGGGCGTCTTCCACACCGGCTTGCCGCTCGCCAGGTCGTCGCACTCCAGGCGCTGGCTGTCGGCCCCGCCCACGCAGACCAGGCCGTCCGCGACCGCGGGCGAGGCGTTGATCCAGGCGTTCTCGTGCGTCGTCTTCCAGGCCAGGGCGCCGGTCGCGGCGTCGAGCGCATAGACCCAGAAGTCCCGCGAGCCGAACACCACCTTGCCGTCGGCGACCGCGGCCGAGGACTGGATGTGGCCGACGGGGAAGTACGGATTGCCCTGGGTCTTGAAGCGCCAGGCTTCGGCCCCGCTGGCGATGTCGAGGGCGTAGAACACCCCGTCGAACGAGCCGACGTAGATACGCTTGCCGTCCGTCGCCGGCGTCGCCCGCACGCGGCCGCCGGTGCGGAAGCTCCAGAGCGCCCGGCCCGAGCGGGCGTCGAAGGCCCGCACCGTCCCGTCGCCGCCGCCGATGTAGATGCGCCCGTCGTAGAGCAGCGGCGAGGAGCGCCAGTAGTCGGCCTGGCCCGACGCGGGATAGGCCGACGGGAAGGCCACGTCGGGCCCGAGTTTCGCCGTCCAGCGCACCTTCCGGCCGGCGAGGTCCAGGCAGTAGAGCGTGCCGGCGTCGGACTGGAACCAGGCCAGGCCGTCCGCGACGGCGGCGGTCGAGGTGACGCCGGCGTCGGCCCGGAACCGCCACCTCAGGGCGCCGGTGGCCTCGTCCAGAACGTAGAAGAAGCCGTCGCGAGAGCCGATGTGGACGGCGCCGTCCGCCACCGTGGGCGAGGCGGCCACCATGTGGCCGGTCTCGAAGCGCCAGACGACCCGCGAGAGGTCGCCGGCCGGCGGCCCCGGATAGCGGCCCAGGTGCTCTGGCCCGCCACGGAACTGGCTCGCCACGTCGTCGGCCCGCGCCGCCGGTCCGGCCAGCCCCACCACGCCCGCCGCCGCGAGCGCCAAAAGCGCAAGGCGCATGCCCCTACCCTCCCCGGCGCCCTTACGCGGGCGCCCATGGCGTGAGTTTGCGCCGGGGGCTGTGCGCCGCCACTTAATTGCCCGTAATGTCCCGGACGGGGGCCAAGCGGAGTCGAGCATGCGGTGGACGGCGGCGATCATCCTGGCCTTGGGACTGGCGGCCTGCGGGCGCGGCCAACCGGCGGCGCCCAAGCCGGTGGCCATGGAGCGCGTCAAGCCGGCCGCGGCCCCCGCCCCGCTCGTCCTGCAGACCAGCGCCTTCGCCCCCGGCGGCAAGCTGACCCAGCGCCAGAGCGCCTATGGCGACAACGTCTCGCCGGCGCTGCGCTGGACCGCGCGCCCCGAGGCCCAGAGCTACGCCCTGATCGTCGAGGACCCGGACGCCAAGGGCCCCAGGCCCTTCGTGCACTGGATGATCTGGAACATCCCCGCCGACATGACGGCCCTGCCCGACAGCCTGCCCGGGGAGGCTCAGCCGCACGCCGCGCCCGACGCGGTTCAGGGGCGCAACGACGCGGGCACCATCGGCTGGTACGGGCCGCGGCCGTCCGCGGGCACCGGCCTGCACCATTACCACTTCCAGCTGTTCGGTCTCGACGGCCCGCTGAACCTGGGCCCGGACGCCAGGCTGGCCGACCTGGAAGCGGCGATGAAGGGGCACATCGTGGCGCAGGGCGAACTGGTCGGCGTCTACCAGGCCCCGAAGGGCTGATCCGCCGCGCTTGCCCGCGGTCGCGGCGCGGGTATGGTCGCGCGCAATTCAGACATCGCATTTCGAGGAGACGCGGTCATGGACGATGCGGGCAGGATCACGAGCGGTTTCGACACCGAGGCGCTGGAGGCGGTCCCCAAGGCGCTGTCGGCCGTGATCGAGTCCGGCGACCTCTCCGGCGCCGTGACCCTGCTCTGGAAGGACGGCGAGGTGGCCCAGGTCGCCTGCCAGGGCCGCCGCAACATCGCCGAAGACAAGCCGATGACGCGGGACACCCTGTTCCGCATCGCCTCCATGACGAAGCCGATCACCAGCGTGGCGGCCCTGATGCTGATGGAGGAAGGCGCCTTCAGGCTCGACGACCCGATCACCGAATGGGCGCCCGAGTTCAAGAACATGAAGGTGCTGAAGTCGGCGACCGGACCGGTTGACGAGGTCTACGACGCCCCGCGCGACATCACCTTCGACGACCTCTTCACGCACCGGGCGGGCCTGGCCTACGGCTTCACCTCGATCGGCCCGATCGCGCATGCCTATCAGAAGGCCCTGGGCGACGTGCTGACGATCCAGACGGCGCCGGACGACTGGATGGCGGCCATCGCCGCCCTGCCGCTGTCCTATCCGCCGGG
Organism: Caulobacteraceae bacterium; assembly: GCA_035549595.1. Lineage (GTDB taxonomy): Bacteria > Pseudomonadota > Alphaproteobacteria > Caulobacterales > Caulobacteraceae > Acaudatibacter. Next base: position 554 of record DASZQQ010000011.1, on the reverse strand, counting down.
CGAGCGGTTCCACTACAGCCACGCGACCGACGTGCTCGGCTTCCTGGTCGGCCGCATCGCCGGCAAGTCGTTCCGGGACGTGTTGATCGAGCGCATCTTCGAGCCGCTCGGCATGGTCGACACAGACTTCTATGTGCCGCCCGAGAAGCGCGCCCGCGCCGCCGTGGTCTACCGGCAGGACGACAAGACCGGCGCGCTCGAGCCGGTCCCCTTCCCGCAGTTCGACACGCCGCCGGCCTTCTGCGGCGGCGGCGGCAGCCTGATCTCGACCGCCGACGACTACCTGAAGTTCGCCCGCATGCTGCTGAACGACGGCGAGCTGGACGGCGCGCGCCTGCTGAAGCCCGAGACCGTGCGCCTGATGCGCGCCAACCGCCTGACCCCCGAGCAACGCGAAATCCCGTTCATGGGCATCCCGTTCTGGATGGGCCAGGGCTTCGGCCTCGGCCTCTCGGTGATCACCGACCCCGAGAAGCAGGCCTGGATGGGCGCAGGCTCCGAAGGCTCGTTCGGCTGGCCGGGCGCCTTCGGCACCTGGTGGCAGGCGGACCCGG
>DASZQQ010000010.1:0-3905 GCA_035549595.1 Caulobacteraceae bacterium | reverse complement strand
CCGCGCCGGGCGGGTGAAGTGGCCCTGCGCCACGGTGTTCGCCGCCGCGGGCGTCGCGGGCTCGTTCGCCGGCTCGACCCTGGCGCGGCACGTCGACGGGCGCCAGCTGCTGCTGGGCTTCGCCGGGGCCATGGCCCTGATCGCCGCCTCGATGCTGCGCCGGCCCAAGAGCCACGGGGACCCGGCGGTCACCCTGCAGCCGACCATGGTGCTGAAGCTCGCGCCCGTCGGCCTCGTCACCGGCTTCGCGGCCGGCTTCTTCGGCATCGGCGGCGGCTTCCTGATCGCGCCCGGCCTGATGGCCGCGACCGGCATGACCCTCGCCAACGCCGCCGCCTCGTCCCTGGTCTCGGTGACCCTCTTCGGGGCCACGACCGCGGCCAACTACGCCCTGGTCGGCATGGTCGACTGGACCCTGTTCGCGGCCCTGGTGTCCGGCGGGGTGATCGGCGCCGTCGCCGGCGGCCGCGTCGCCCACCACCTGCACGGCCAGCAGCTCCTCGCCCGCCGCCTCTTCGCCGGCTTCATCCTCGCCGTCGCCGCCTACGTCGCCTACCGGTCGATCGGCTGACCTCATGATGCGGCGTACGCCGCATCGAATTGACCACGAACCACACGAACCACACCAACGGTCAGCGGCCGTGGGCGCCGCCGCGGCCTGCGCCTGCAAGGCCTGATTCGTTCGTGTGGTCCGTGTGGTTCGTGGTCAAAATCCTTCTCTGCCCCCGAACTCTCCGGAAGCCCTTGCTAGGCCTTCACGAACGGCAGGCTGGTGGTGGGCTTGCCGGTGAGGGCGAGGAGGGCGTTGGCCACGGCCGGGGCGATGGGGGGGACGCCCGGTTCGCCGACGCCGGACGGCTTGTTGTAGCTGGGCAGGATGTAGGTCTCCACCTGCGGCGCCTCGTTGATGCGCAGCACGCGGTAGCCGTCGAAGTTGGACTGCTCGACCACCCCGTCCTTCAGCGTGATCCGCCCGTAGAGCGCGGCCGAAAGGCCGTAGCAGACGCCGCCCTCCATCTGCGCGGCGATCTGGTCCTGGGCGATCGGCAGGCCGCAGTCGACGGCGCAGACGACGCGGCCGACCTTCGGCGTCCCGTTCTCCAGCTTCACCTCGGCGATCTGGGCGACCACGGTGCCGAAGCTCTCGTGCACGGCGACGCCGCGGGTCCAGCCCTCGGCCGCCGCCGGCCCCGCCTTCTCCACCGCCAGTTCCAGCACCGCCAGGTGCCGGTTGGCGCCGGCCTTGCGGTAGAGGGCGCGGCGGTAGGCGATCGGATCCTGCCCGGCCTTGCGCGCCAGCTGGTCGAGGGTGTGCTCCATGACGAAGGCGGTGTGGGTCGAGCCCACCGAGCGCCACCACAGCACCGGCACCCCGACCGGCGGCAGCGACACCTGGGCGTCGACCACCGGCGTCGCCTTCAGGTAGGGCGAGCCGGCCACGCCCTCGATCGCCGAGCTGTCGGGGCCCTTGCCCGCCGGGATCGGCGAGCCCTTCATGATCGACTGCGTCACCACCCGGTGGCGCCAGTGCGCCGGGAAGCCGTCGGCGCCGAGGGTCACCTTCACCGCGTGGTGCGTCAGGGGCCGGTAGTAGCCGGCGCGCATGTCGTCCTCGCGTGTCCACACCAGCTTCACCGGCCGACCGCCGCCCACGTGCTTGGCGATGTGGGCGCACTCGGAGACGTAGTCGGACTGGAAGTTGGTGCGCCGGCCGAACGAGCCGCCGGCGAACACGGTCTCGATCTCCACCGAGCCGGGCAGGGCGCCGACGATCTTGCCGACGTTCAGCTGGTCCACCGTCGGCGTCTGCGAGCCGAAGGTCAGCTTGTGCTTGCCCCCGCCGATCTCGGCGACGCAGTTCATCGGCTCCATGGCCGCATGGGCGAGGTAGGGGAAGTCGTAGGCGACTTCGACCGCCGGGCCGGACGGCGGATGGGTGGCGTCGCCGTGGCTGTCGAAGGCCTGCCACTTGGCCTCGCCCTCGGGCGTCGTGCGGCCGGCGGCGATGGCCTGGTATTCGGCGAGGATCGCGTCGGAGCCGCGCTTCTCGGCCTTGCTCTCGTCCCAGGTCACCTTCAGGGCGTCGCGGCCCTTGTGCGCGGCCCAGGTCGAGGTGGCGAGCACGGCGACGCCGCTGGGGATCTCGAACACCTCGACGACGCCGGGCGTCGCCTTGGCGGCCGCGGCGTCGAAGGCCTTCACCTTGCCGCCGAACCTGGGCGCGTGGGCGACCATCGCCGTCAGCATGTTCGGCAGGTGGACGTCCTGGGTGTAGCGCGCCTGGCCGGTCGACTTGGCCGGCGAGTCCTTGCGCCGCACGCGCGCGCTGCCGATCAGGCTGAAGGTCCTGGGATCCTTCAGCGGCGGGTTCTCGGGCGGCTTGACCTTGGCCGCGTCGGCCAGCAGCTCGCCGAAGCCGGCGCGCTTGCCGGAGGCGTGGCTGAGCACCCCGTTGAGGACGCCGATCTCCTTGGCCGGCACGTTCCACTTCGCGGCCGCGGCGGCGACGAACATCGCCCGCGCGCCGGCCCCGGCCTTGCGCAGCTGGTCCCAGGAGTTGGCGACGGCGGTCGAGCCGCCGGTGCCCTGCGCGCCCAGGAGGGTGTTGGCGTAGAGCCTGGCGTTGGCCGGGGCCTGCTCGACCTTGACCTTGTCCCAGTCGGCGTCGAGCTCCTCGGCGACGATGGCGGCCAGGCCCGTGCTGGTCCCCTGGCCGAACTCGATGTGCTTGTTGACCACCGTCACCGAGCCGTCGGGGGCGATCTTGATGAAGGGCCCGAAGGCGCCGACCGGGGTCTTGGCCCCGATGGACAGGATGTCTGCCGGCGAGCAGCCGACCAGCAAGGCCCCGCCGGCGGCGGTCGCAGACCAGACCAGCATGTCGCGCCGCGACGGCGCGGCGGGCTTCACGTGAGCGTTCATGAGGTTCCCCAAGTCCTTCAGGCGCGCATCGCGGCGTCTTTGATCGCCTGGCGGATGCGCTGGTAGGCCCCGCAGCGGCAGATGTTGCCGCTCATGGCCGCGTCGATGTCCTCGTCGGTCGGACGCGGCTTTTCGGCCAGCAGGGCCACGGCCGACATGATCTGGCCGGACTGGCAGTAGCCGCACTGCGGCACGTCGTGGCGCACCCAGGCGTCCTGCACCTTGTGCGTCCCGCCCAGGCCCTCGATCGTCGTCACCTTGGCGCCGGCCAGACCCTCGACCGGAACCTGGCACGAGCGCGTCGGCTGGCCGTTGATGTGCACCGTGCAGGCGCCGCACTGGGCGATGCCGCAGCCGTACTTGGTCCCGGTCAGCTGCAGCTCGTCGCGCAGCACCCAGAGCAGGGGCGTGTCGCCGCTGGCCTGGACCGTCACCGTCTTTCCGTTGATCTCAAGCGTCGTCGCCATGGCCGCACGCACTCCCGCTCCCGCCTTATGTGAACGATGTTAAGACGTTTCGCGGGTGCGGAAAAGAGACCCTCGCGGCGCGGGCCAAGGCGCGATAGCTTCCCCGGCCATGAAGACGATGCTCCTGACCCTGGCCGCTGCCTTGCTGGCGGGCGGCCCCGCCCTCGCCGCCGACGGCAAGGCCCTCTACGCCGTGCGCTGCGCCTCGTGTCACAGCGTCACCGGCAAGAGCGGGCCGGGCGGCCCTTCGCTGAGGGGCGTCTCCGGCCGGGCCGTGGCGAGCCTCTCGGACTACGCCTATTCCGCGGGCCTGAAGGCCAAGGGCGGGACCTGGACCGCCGCCAGCCTCGACGCCTACCTCGCCGCGCCGTCGCGGTTCGCGCCGGGCGGCAAGATGTTCGTCTCCGTGCCCGCGGCCGCCGACCGCGCCGCCCTGGTCGCCTACCTGGCGACGCTGAAGTAGGCGGGCCGGTGGAGGCCTTTCCCGCCTTCTTCCCCCTGGCCGGACGCCGGGTC
>DASZQQ010000009.1:0-5589 GCA_035549595.1 Caulobacteraceae bacterium | reverse complement strand
GAGCTGCACGCCCGCTTCGTGGTGATGTCGAACGGACCGCTGAACCGGCCGAAGCTGCCCGGCATCCCGGGCATCGACCGCTTCAAGGGCCACAGCTTCCACACCAGCCGGTGGGACTACGACTACACCGGCGGCGACTCGAGCGGGAACCTGACGAAGCTCGCCGACAAGCGGGTGGCGATCATCGGCACGGGGGCGACGGCGATCCAGTGCGTGCCGCACCTGGGACGGCATGCGAAGCATCTCTACGTCTTCCAGCGCACGCCCTCGAGCGTCGACCTGCGCGGCAACAAGCCCACCGACCCGGCCTGGGCCGCGGGCCTGAAGCCCGGCTGGCAGAAGGCGCGGATGGACAATTTCAACACCCTGGTCTCGGGCGGCTTCGCCGAGGAGGACCTGGTCAGCGACGGCTGGACCGACATCATCCGCAACCTGGTGGTCCTGGCGCGCCAGGACGGCGGCGAGATGACGCCCGAGGCGCTCGCCGCCAAGGCCGAGCTCGCCGACTTCATGAAGATGAACCAGATCCGCGCGCGTGTGGACCAGGTGGTCGAGGACCCGGCGACGGCCGAGGCGCTGAAGCCGTGGTACCGCCAGTTCTGCAAACGGCCGACGTTCAACGACGACTACCTGCCGACCTTCAACCGCGCCAACGTGACCCTGGTCGACACCAAGGGCCGCGGCGTCGACGCGGTGACCGAGACGGGGCTCGTCTTCGACGGCGTGGAGTACGAGATCGACTGCATCATCTTCGCCACCGGCTTCGAGGTCGGCACCGCCTACACCCGACGCGCCGGCTTCGAGATCACCGGCCGCGGCGGGCGCACCCTGACCGAGCACTGGAAGGACGGGATCAAGAGCCTGCACGGCTTCTACAGCGCCGGCTTCCCCAACTGCTTCCACATGGGCGTGACCCAGAACGCCCTGACGCCGAACTTCCCGCACATGCTGGACTTCCAGGCGGACCACATCGCCGAGCTGGTCGGCGAGGCGCGGCTGCGCCAGGCCCAGGTCATCGAGCCGACGGAAGAGGCCGAGGCGGCCTGGTGCAAGACCATCTGGGACATGCGCCTGCACAACGAGCAGTTCCGCGCCGACTGCACCCCCGGCTACTACAACGGCGAGGGCAAGGTGGAGGAAGGCAAGGGCCTGTTCGACAACCTCTACGGCCCCGGCTCCATCGCCTACTTCTCGGTCGTCGACGCCTGGCGCGCGGCCGGCAAGGACGGCCTGAGGATCGAATAGGCGTGGCCGCCGGGACGCGTCCTCCCACCTGGGACGAGCGCTACGCGCGCGAGGACTACCTGTTCGGCGAGGCGCCGAACGCCTTCCTGGCGCGGCAGGCCGGACGGCTCCAGGCCGGCGGGCGGGCGCTGGCGGTCGCCGACGGCGAGGGGCGAAACGGCGTCTGGCTCGCCGAACAGGGGCTGAGGGTGCTCTCGGTGGATTCGTCGGCGGTGGCGCAGGCCAAGGCCGCGCGGCTGGCGCAGGCGCGTGGCGTGAGCCTCGACCTCGAACTGGCCGACCTTTCGACCTGGCGCTTTCCCGAGGCCACGTTCGACGTCGTGGCCGCGATCTTCATCCAGTTCGCCGGCCCGGACCTGCGGGCGCGCCTGTTCGAGGGCATGACGCGGGCGCTGAGGCCCGGCGGCCTGCTCCTGCTCGAAGGCTACCGGCCCGAGCAGATCGCCTACGGCACCGGCGGCCCCCGGACGCCTGAGAACCTCTACACCGAGCCGATGCTGCGCGAGGCCTTCGCCGGCCTCGAGATCCTGGAGCTCGCCGCCTACGACGCGGCGATCGGCGAGGGTGTGGGGCACTCGGGGATGTCGGCCCTGATCGACCTCGTGGCGCGAAAGCCGGCCTGAGCGGCCCCTGTCTTGCGCTGGATCAAACGCGCCGTCGACGGTGGGGCGTAGTCATGGGCCGGAGGCGCCGCCATGACCCTGCACGTCTACGATTTCGACCCGGCCGAATTCCTGGTGGACGAGGCCGCCATCGAGGCCTTCGTCCAGGAGGCGATGGAGTCCGGCGATCCCGAGGAGATCGAGGAAGCCAAGGCCGTCGCCGCCCGCGCGCGGGCGCGGCTGGCGAAGGTCGCCTGACGAGCGCCGGGCCGGCCCCGGGGCCCAGGCCCGCGACACTGCGCCGTTGAAGCCCCTCGCCGCAGGGGGCTGACAAGGGAGCGCCGGCGCCCTATATGACGGCTCACATCGTCCGTTAGCGCTGGATGGCGCTTTCGAGCGGCGGCCCCCGGGCCCGCCGCTTTTTGTTTGCCGAGGAAGCCGTGCGCGGGAAGACCGCCGAGGATCAGAGACTGCTGGAGCTGCTCGACCCCGTCGCCGAGGCGGCCGGGTACGAGATCGTGCGCCTGCGGCTGATGGGCGGGCATGGCGCGCGGCGGCTGCAGATCATGGCCGAGCGGGCCTCGGACGGGACCATGCTGGTCGAGGACTGCACCGCGCTGTCGCGGGTGATCTCCCAGGTGATGGACGCCGCCGACCCGATCAGCGGGGAATATACGCTGGAGGTCTCCAGCCCCGGCGTCGACCGGCCGCTGACCCGGCTGAAGGACTTCGAGACCTACGAGGGCTACGAGGCGCGCATCGAGCTCGACCGCCTCGCCGAGGGCCGCAAGCGGTTCAAGGGCGAGCTGGCCGGGGTCGAGGGCGACAACGTGGCCATCAACCTGGAGGGCGAGGCCGAGGAAACGGCGCTCTTGCCCTTCGCCTGGATCAGCGACGCCAAGCTGGTCCTCACCGACGAATTGATGAAGCGCGGGGCCGCGGCCAGGGCCGCCCGCCTCGCCGAGGAAGAGACTGAAGAGGACGTCGAATCATGAGCGTGACCGGCATTTCCGCCAACCGGCTCGAGCTGCTGCAGATCGCAGACGCCGTGGCGCGCGAGAAGTCGATCGACAAGGAGATCGTCATCGAGGCGATCGAGGAGGCCTACCAGAAGGCCGCCCGCGCCCGCTACGGCGCCGAGCACGACATCCGCGTCCGCGTCGACCCCAAGACCGGCGAGACCACCTTCAAGCGCTACGTCACCGTGGTCGAGGACGACGCCGAGGAGGTCAACGACTACGCCCAGAAGCGCCTGGCCGACGCCCTGCGCGACGACAAGGACGCCTTCGTCGGCAAGGTCTACGAGGAGATCCTGCCGCCGTTCGAGATCGGCCGGGTGCAGACCCAGATGGCCCGCCAGGTGGTGACCGGGAAGGTCCGCGAGGCCGAGCGCGAGCGCCAGTACGAGGAGTTCAAGGACCGCGTCGGCGAGATCGTCAACGGCGTGGCGAAAAGGGTCGAGTACGGCAACGTGATCGTCGACCTCGGCCGCGGCGAGGGCATCATGCGCCGCGACCAGTCGATCCCGCGCGAGACCTTCCAGGTCGGCGACCGGGTGCGGGCCTACATCTACGATGTCCGCCGCGAGACCAAGGGCCCGCAGATCATGCTGAGCCGCGCGCACGGCGGCTTCATGGCCAAGCTGTTCGCCCAGGAGGTACCGGAGGTCTACGACGGCGTCATCGAGATCCGCGCCGTGGCGCGCGATCCGGGCAGCCGGGCGAAGATGGCGGTGGTGTCGAACGACTCGTCCATCGACCCGGTCGGCGCCTGCGTCGGCATGCGCGGCAGCCGCGTCCAGGCCGTGGTCGCCGAGCTGCAGGGCGAGAAGATCGACATCATCCAGTGGAGCCCGGACGAGGCCACCTTCCTGGTCAACGCCCTGGCCCCGGCCGAGGTGACCAAGGTGGTCATGGACGAGGAGGACGAGCGCGTCGAGGTGGTGGTGCCCGACGAGCAGCTCTCCCTCGCCATCGGCCGCCGCGGCCAGAACGTGCGCCTCGCCAGCCAGCTGACCGGCTGGCAGATCGACATCATGACCGAGAGCCAGGAGAGCGAGCGCCGCCAGCGCGAGTTCGCCGAGCGCACGGCCCTGTTCCAGGAAGCCCTGGACGTCGACGAGGTGATCGCCCAGCTGCTGGTCACCGAGGGCTTCGCCACGGTCGAGGACGTCGCCTACGTCGATCCCGAGGAGATCGCGGCGATCGAGGGCTTCGACGAGGACACCGCCGAGGAGATCCAGGCCCGCGCCCGCGACTACCTGGAGAAGGAAGCGGCCGAGTACGACGCCAAGCGGCGCGAGCTGGGCGTCGAGGACGCCGTGCTCGAGGTCGAGGGCGTCACCCTGCCGATGGCCGTGGCCCTCGGCGAAGGCGACGTGAAGACCGTCGAGGACCTGGCCGGCCTCGTTCCTGACGATATCCGCGGCTACTACGAGTCCAAGGACGGGGAGCGCGTGCGCGAGCCGGGCATCCTGGAGACCTTCGGCCTCTCGGCCGAGGACGCCGAGGCGCTGATCATGCGGGCCCGCGTGGCCGCCGGCTGGATCGAGCCCGAGGCCGAGATCGAGGAAGAGTTCAACGAGGAGGACGACGCCCTCCTCGCCGAGGCCGAGGCCGAAGAGGCCCAGACCGGGGAGGCTTGAGGCGCTGCAGCAGGACTCCTCACCGGCCACACTGGCGCAGGCGTCGCGCGAGCGGCGGGACATCGTCTCCGGCGAGGTGATGGACGAGGCGCGGCTGATCCGGTTCGTCGCCGGGCCGGACGGGACGGTGGTCCCGGACCTGGGCCGCAAGCTGCCGGGCCGGGGCCTGTGGGTCGAGGCCTCGCGCGCCTCGGTCGAGACCGCGGCGAAGAAGGGCCTGTTCTCGCGGGCGGCCAAGGCCAGGCTGGCCGCGCCCGCGGATCTGGCCGACCAGGTCGAGGCCCAGCTGCGGACCCGGTTCCTGGCCGCTCTCGGCCTGGCGCGGCGGTCCGGGGACCTGGCGCTGGGGTTCGAGAAGGTTGTGGCGGCGCTGAAGGCCGGCAAGGCCGAGCTGCTGGTCGAGGCGTCCGACGGCGCCCAGGACGGGCGGCGCAAGGTGCTGTCGGCCGCCAAGGCCAGCCCCCGGCCGCCCCTGGTGGTCGGCCTGTTCGGTTCGGACGAATTGGGTTTGGCCTTGGGGGCGGAGAATGTGGTACATGGGGCCTGCCTTGCGGGGCGGGCCTCTGATCGCTGGACTTTCGACGCCCGGCGACTATCTGGCTTTCGTCCGCTCTTCCCTGAGAGTTGGCGCGAGGAGCCCTGAAGAAGGGCGGGGCCATCACCCCGCCCCTTGAAGTGTTTTGAAGGTGTATGGCCGGCTGCCGATCCGGAGCCGGTGGGATTTTAGTCAAGCGAGCTGCATGACGGACGAGAACGAAAACGGTCGCGGCGCCCCCAATTCCGGCGGGCGAGCCCCCCTTACGCTGAAGCCGCGCGCCCCGGGCGGTGCGGTCAGCTCCGGGGTGGTGAAGCAGAGCTTCAGCCACGGCCGGTCGAAGACGGTGGTCGTCGAGACCAAGCGCCGGCGCATCGACGCGCCGCCGGCGAACCTGGCTGGGCCGTCGACGGCCGAGAAGCGCCCGGCGTTCGACGTCCGCGGCCCGCAGCCGCAGCGTCCATCGGCGCCGTCCGCGTCGGCCGATCACGGCCATGGCCTCTCCGCCGAGGAGCTGCGCGCCCGCCAGAAGGTGGCCGCCGAGTTCGCTCGTCAGCAGCAGG
>DASZQQ010000008.1:0-2356 GCA_035549595.1 Caulobacteraceae bacterium | reverse complement strand
CCAGTGGAACGAGGTGGCGGCGAGACCGAGGTCGAAGTCCGCCCGCGGCAGGACCGCCGCCTCGAACGGCGCCTCGACGACGTGCAGGGCCGGGCCGAGATTCTGCGCGCGCAGGAAGGCGGCGAGGCGGGCGTCCGGCTCGATGGCGTAGTGGGGGTCGGCGCCGAGCCGCAGCAGCTCGCGCGTCGCCTTGCCCGTGCCTGCGCCGACCTCGAACGCGGCTGTGCCGGGTCCGAGGCCGCAGCGCTCGCGAAGGACCTCGAACACCCACGCCGGATAGGGCGGGCGGGACGCGTCGTAGTTGGCGGCGTCGTCGCCGAAGGCGCGTCGGCCGAAGGCGCGATCGATGTCGGCCACGGCCAGCCTCCGGCGAAGACGGCCTACTCGGCGGCCTGGCGCCCGGCGCCCTGCAGCTCGGCCTTCAGCTTTTCGGCCACCAGGAACGCCAGCTCCAGCGACTGTTCGCCGTTGAGGCGCGGGTCGCAGTGGGTGTGGTAGCGGTCGGCGAGGTCGCCTTCGGTCAGGGCCCGCGCGCCGCCCAGGCACTCGGTGACGTTCTGGCCGGTCATCTCCAGGTGCACGCCGCCGGGATGGACGCCCTCGGCCTCGGCGATCTCGATGAAGCTGCGCACCTCGGCGAGGACCCGGTCGAACGGGCGGGTCTTGTAGCCGTTGTTGGCCGTGAGCGTATTGCCGTGCATCGGGTCGATCGCCCAGACGACGTTGCGGCCCTCGCGGCGCGTGGCCTCCATCAGCATCGGCAGCCGCGCCCCGATCTTGTCGGCGCCGAAACGGCCGTAGAGCGTCAGGCGGCCCGGCTCGTCCTCGGGGCTGAGGACGTCGATCAGGCGGATCAGCTCCTCCGGCTCGACGGTCGGGCCGACCTTCACGCCGATCGGGTTCTTCACGCCGCGCATGAACTCGACGTGCGCCCCGTCCAGCTGGCGGGTGCGCTCGCCGATCCACAGCAGGTGGGCCGAGACGTCGTACCAGTCGCCGGTGGTGCTATCGACGCGGGTCAGGGCCTCCTCGTAGCCGAGCAGCAGCGCCTCGTGGGCGGTGAAGAACTCGACCTGGCGCATCGACGGGAAGCTCTCGCCCGTGACGCCGAGCGCGGCCATGAAGTTCAGCGCCTCGGAAAGCTTGTCCGACAGTTCGCGATAGCGCGCGCCCTGGGGGCTGCCCTCGACGAAGCCCAGCGTCCAGCGGTGCATGTTGTGCAGGTCGGCGTAGCCGCCGCCGGCGAAGGCGCGCAGCAGGTTCAGCGTCGCCGACGACTGGGCGTAGGCCTTCAGCAGCCGCTCGGGATCGGGCGTGCGGGACTCGGGCGTGAAGTCCATGCCGTTGATGATGTCGCCGCGGTAGGATGGCAGGGTGACGCCGTCGACCGTCTCCGTCGCCGACGAGCGCGGCTTGGCGAACTGACCGGCCAGGCGCCCGACCTTCACCACCGGCTTGCCGCCGGCGAAGGTCAGGATCAGCGCCATCTGCAGGATCAGGCGGAAGGTGTCGCGGATGTTGTCGGCCGAGAACTCCTTGAAGCTCTCGGCGCAGTCGCCGCCCTGCAGCAGGAAGGCGCGGCCCTGGGCGACGTCGCCCAGCAGCGACTTCAGCCGGCGCGCCTCGCCCGCGAACACCAGGGGCGGCATCCGGCGCAGCTCGGCTTCCACGCGCGCCAGCGCCTCCCGGTCCGGATAGTCCTCGGGAATGTGCCTGGCGGGCAGCGATCTCCAGGACGAAGGCGTCCAGCGGTCTGACATCACGAGCCCCTTTCGAAGGGCGGGCGTTCTAGCCCAGAAGGCCGCTGAAGGCAAAATGCGGCGAAACGACAGCGCCTTGGCCGGGTCGCGGGGCACGCCCTTGCGGGGTTGCCCAAATGTTCCGCCTGAGGCAACCTGCGCTGAGGCTTCCAAGGGGGTCTGGCATGCGCGCGATCGGTCGTTGGACGGCGGTGGTCTGTCTTGTGGGTCTGGCCGCCTGCGGCGGACCGGGATACTCGAGCCGGGAAGACGGCCGCGTGGCGATGCGCGAGATTCATAGCGATCTTGCAGCCGTGGCCACGGCGGACATCGACCATCTGCCGAAGATCGACCCGAACAGCGCCGCCGGCGGCGAGGCAGGCGACTTCTCGCGCACCTTGAAGGCCTACATGATCCACATCGTGGATGACCGGCAGGCCTACCACCACGACCTGGAGGCGACCGGCTTCGAGGCGGCCGCGCAGCCCGCAGGCCTCGGCCGGCCAGGCGGAGTCGCCCGGGCCCGGGCGCTCCTGGCCTCGGCGCGCGCCGTGGTCGTGCGCTACCGGAGCCTGCAGGTCTCTCGCATGAACGAGCTTCGCACGCAGGTCTCGACG
>DASZQQ010000007.1:0-8924 GCA_035549595.1 Caulobacteraceae bacterium | reverse complement strand
GGACGCGAAGGGGCCGGCGTTTCCGGCGGCTTGTCTCGAACGGCCAAGTCAGAAGGAAATCGGCGCGCGACGCGCGCCGACTGTGACCATGTCGGAAGGCAGCCGTGTGCTTGCGCGCGAACCACCGACGCCTTCGCGCCCTTCGTGACCTTCGTGTTCTTCGTGTTCTTCGTGTTCTTCGTGGTCCAATCGGGCGGTGGAGTTTCCCCGCCGCCTGACGGGTCACCCCAGCTTGGCCTCGGCCGCGGCGAGGGCGGCCTTGGCGGCGTCGGGGTAGTTCTGGGCGGCGAGGGCCTCGGTCAGGGCGGTCAGGCACAGGCGCACGTGCCAGGGCGTCGCCGAGGCGCCCATCAGGCCGATGCGCCAGATCCTGCCCTTCAGCGGCCCGAGGCCGGCGCCGATCTCGAGGCTGTACTTGGCCAGCATGCGCGCGCGCACCGCGGCCTCGTCGATGCCGTCGGGCACCTTTACCGCGTTCAGCTGCGGCAGGCGGTCGCCCGGCGCGACGAGCATGGAGAGCCCGGCCGCCTCCAGGCCCGCGACCAGGGCTTCGTGCATGGCCTCGTGGCGGGCGTGCGCCTTCGAGAGGCCCTCGTCCTCGAGGATGATCAGGGCCTCGTGCAGGCCGTAGAGGGCGTTGATCGGCGCGGTGTGGTGGTAGGTGCGCCCGCCCTCGCCGCCCCAGTAGCTCATGATCAGGCCCATATCGAGCAGCCAGTTGCGGGCCTTCTCCTTGCGCGCGGCGATGGCCTCGCGGGCGCGCGGGCCGACGGCGAAGGGCGAGAGGCCGGGCGGGGCCGACAGGCACTTCTGGGTCCCCGAATAGAGCACGTCGGCGTTCCAGCCCTTGGCGTCGACGGGCACGCCGCCGAGCGAGGTCACGCAGTCGACCACGGTCAGGGCGCCGTGCCTGTGCGCCAGGGCGCAGAGCGGGGCCGGCTCGGTGAGGACCCCCGTCGAGGTCTCGGCGTGGACGAAGCCCAGGACCTTGGCCCCGGCGCCCTTCAGGGCCGCCTCGACCGCGGCCGGGTCGACCGGCCTGCCCCACTCCTGGTCGACGCGGATCACGCTCGCGCCGGCGCGGCCGGCCATGTCGACCATGCGCTCGCCGAACTGGCCGTTGACCGCGATCACGGCCGTGTCGCCCGGCTCCAGCAGGTTCATCAGCGAGGCTTCCATCCCCGCCGTGCCCGGCGCGGGCAGGGGGATGCAGGCGTGTTCGGGGGCGTTCATCAGCCGCGACAGGGCCGCCTTGATCTCTTCCATCAGGCCCTGGAAGGCCGGGTCGAGGTGGCCGATCGTCGGCCGCGACAGGGCCGCCAGCACGCGGGGGCTGACGTCGGAGGGCCCGGGGCCCATCAGGATCCGCCGCGGCGGCTCGAAGCTCTTCAAGGATCGTCCCTCACGCCATGGTGATTCGAGGAATTGGCGCCCGTCGCGCGAGAATGCGGCAAGGTCCAAGTCCCCCTCGCCCGCCGCCGGCCGCAACGCCGCGGCGGGCGTTTTTCGTGGCGGACGACTAGTCGAGCAGCCGCGCTTCTAGCGCCTGGCGCAGCGCCGCGTCGACCCCGAGGACGGCTTCCAGGTACTCATCGATGGAGCCGTGGCGCGCCTTGATGGCGGCGAAGGCGCGCTCCAGGTAGCCGGCCTCGACGCTCATGGCGACCATCACCGCGCCCTCGGTCGGCGCGCGCCCGGTGGTTTCCTGCATCATCTGCATGACCATGGGCAGGCGCTTGGCCAGCCGCTCCGGATCGTTGGTCAGCAGGAAGTCGGCCATGATGTGGTCGTCGGAGACGCCGGCCACGTGGTGCGTCAGGGCCGCCAGGATGCCGGTGCGGTCCTTGCCGGCGGCGCAGTGGATCAGCACCGGCCCCTCGGTCTCGGCCAGATGCCGGAAGTACTGCGAATAGAGCCAGACGTGGCGGTCCACGAACGGCGCCTCGTCGTAGTAGTCGTACATGTAGCCGCGGAAGCTCTCCGCCGAGAGGTCCGACTGCTTCATGAACAGCTGCCAGGGATCCTCGCCGACGTCGCCCTCGTCGGTGTAGATCACCCGGCCGGAGAACTCCGGATGCCGGCGCGAGGGCGCGCGCTCGCGCTCGCCCTTGCGGCGCAGGTCGACGATGGCGGCCAGGTTCAGCGCCGCCATCTTCTCCAGGTCGGCGTCGGTGGCCTGGGCGTGGGCGGCGGAGCGGTAGAGCAGGCCGCGCTTCAGCCGGCGGCCGGACGCGGTCGGATAGTCGCCGTAGTCGCGGAAGTTCTCCACGCCCTCGAAGGAAAGATGTCTGGTCATGCGAGCGGTGTTAGCGGGCCAGGATGACAAAGGCGAGACGCCGATCGCCGCGGAACGCCGCTGCCGGCCTTCCGGCGAAGCCGGGACGTGGCGTGCGCCCGAACCGACCACAGAGGACACAGAGGTTCACGGAGGGACACGGAGGTTCCGAAGCGCCCGCCCTCTGTGATCCTCCGTGAACCTCTGTGTCCTCAGTGGTGAAAGGGGCCTTCGGCTTCGTCTCGGGATCGGCGACTAGGCCCCCAGAACGCGCCTCGCGTCGGCGGCGTCGCGGTGGACCTGGGCGACCATGGCGGGGATGTCGAAGCTCCCGGCCGAGTCCACGAACGCCACCTCGTCGCGCAGGAAGGCGATCAGCTCGGTCTCGATCAGCTCGCCGTAGATGTCCTCGTCGAAGTCGAACAGCCACACCTCCAGGCGCGGGGCGACGATCCCGGTGGTGGGGTTGACGCCGATGTTGGCGACGCCGGGCAGGTCGCGGCCGTCCTTCAGCCGCGTCCTCGTGGCGTAGACGCCGAAGCGCGGGGCCACGTAGTCGCCCAGCGGCACGTTGGCGGTCGGGAAGCCCAGCTTGCGGCCGAGCTGGCGGCCCTTCTGCACCACGCCCTCGATGGCGAACGGGCGCGTCAGGATGCGGGCGGCCTCCTCCGGCTGCCCGTCGCGCAGGAAGTTGCGGATCGAGGTCGAGGAGTACTTCTGCCCCTCCGGCCCGGTGATCGCCTCGGCCACCGAGACCGAGAAGCCGAACTCCTCGCCGAAGCGGCGCATGGACTCCGGGCTGCCGGTGCGGCCGCGGCCGAAGGTGATGTCGAAGCCGACGGCCACGTGGCAGACCCCCAGACCCTGGACCAGCACGTTGTGCACGAACTCCAGCTCGGAGAAGTTCGCCATCTCCAGGCCGAACGGCAGCAGGTAGAGCCGATCGGCGCCGAGATGCTCCAGCGCCCGCGCCTGCTGGGCCGCGGTCATCAGCCGGAACGGCGGGGCGTCGGGCTGGAAGTGCATTCTGGGGTGAGGCTCGAAGCTGATCACTCCCAGCGGCGCGCCGATGCGGCGGGCGGCCTCGGCGGCGTTGTTGATCACCTGCTGGTGGCCGATGTGCACGCCGTCGAAGCTGCCCAGCGCCAGGGCCGCGCCCTTGTCTTCGGCGTTCAGGTTCTTCCAGCCGTGGATCACGCGCATGCAAGTCCCCCGCGATTGCGTGCGGCGTACATAGTGTGGCTGCCGCTAGGGAGGGAACCCCTCACACCGGCGATGTCGGCGGAAAGGACGGCGCCCGGCGCTCGCGGTGCGAGGCCATGCCCTCGACCGCCTCGGGCCCGGTGAAGCCCAGGAACTCCAGCGCCAGGGAGGCGTCGAAGGCCGGACCCTGGGTGCGCAGCCAGTTGTTGAGCGCGTACTTGGTCCAGCGGATCGCGCTCTGGGCGCCATCGGCCAGGCGCGAGGCGACGTCGAGCGCGCGCGCGTCGAGGTCGGCGTCGTCGGCCAGCAGCGAGATCAGGCCGATGCGCTCGGCCTCCTCGCCCCTCAGGTCGTCGCAGGTGAGCAGGTAGTACTTGGCCTTGGCCATGCCGCACAGCAGCGGCCAGACGATCGCGGCGTGGTCGCCGGCGGCGACGCCGAGGCGCGTGTGGCCGTCGATGATCCGGCAGTCCTTCGTGGCGATGGAGACGTCGGCCAGGAGGCCGCAGACGAGGCCCGCGCCCACCGCCACGCCGCGCATGGCGCTGACCACCGGCTTGTTGCAGTTGATCAGGTTGAAGACGATGTCGCGCGCCTCCTTCCAGACCTTCGCCCGGGTCTCGAAGTCGGCGACGATGCCGTCGATCATGCCGAAGTCGCCGCCGGCCGAGAACACGGCGCCGGCGCCGGTGATGATCGCCGCGTTGACGCTCGGGTCGGCGTCGACGTCGCGCCAGATCTCGGCCAGCTCGGCGTGCATCGCCGCATCGGCGGTGTTCATCTTGCCGTTGGCCATGGTGATGCGCAGCACCTTCGGGTGCGGCCGGTCGAACTGAAGGCGGGTGTAGCGCGAATAGTCGGTCATGGCGGGTCCTCCGGCGTCAGCGACGCTTAAGGCCCTCCCCGTGGGTCAGTGCAAGTCCGGGTCCGCGAACATCGGGCGGGCCTTCGTTGGGCGGCGAAGCCGCAATCGACCACAGAGGACACAGAGGGGCACGGAGGAACACAGAGGCGATGAAGCGCGCCCTCAGTGCCCCTCTGTGTTCCTCCGTTACCTCTGTGGTGAATCAATTCTCCCGGCTTCGCCGGGAGGGCTACCAGTCCAGTTCGCCGGTGGCGAAGGTGGCGGTCAGCTTTTCCGGTTCGAGCAGGGCCTGGACCTTGGCCGGGTCGAACCGGCCGTCGGGTCCCCTGGCCGCATCGCCGTGGATGCCGGCGGCGATGAAGAGGATATCGAGGCGGTGGTCGACGGCGCCCTTCACGTCGGTGACGACGCCGTCGCCGATGCAGAGCACGCGCTTGCGGTCGAGCGGCCGGCCGAGCAGCTTGCCGGCCTCGGCGAGAGAGGCGGTGTAGATCGGCGCGTGCGGCTTTCCGGCCATGCGCACCGGCCCGCCGAGGCTCGCATAGAGCTGGGCCAGGGCCCCACCGCAGTAGATCAGCTTGTCGCCGCGCTGGACGACGATGTCGGGGTTGGCGCAGACCATCGGCAGCTTGCGCCGGGCCGCGTCTTCCAGCCGCTCGCGATAGTCCTCCGGCGTCTCGGCCTCGTCGTCGTCGGGACCGGTCAACGCGATCATCCGCGCGTCGCCGAGCGGGGCGAAGCGCAGGCCGAGGCCCTCGTACAGCGGTGCGTCCCGGTCGGGCCCGATCTTCCAGGCCGGCCCAGGCGCATATTCGGCGAGGATCGCGCGCGTGGCGTCGCCCGAGGTGACCAGCGCCGACCACGCCTCGCGCGGCACCCCGAGCTCGTCCAGCTGGTGCTGCACCGCCGACGACGGCCGCGGCGAGTTGGAGATCAGCACCACCGGCCCCCGCTCGCGCCGCCACCGGGCCAGGGCGGCGCACGGCGTCGGGAACGCCTCGCGCCCGTTATGGATCACCCCCCAGACGTCCGAGAGGATCACGTCATAGCGGTCGGCGATGTCGGATAGGCCGTCGATCAGTCGGGTCATGTCGCCGCGCGGGTAGCGGTCGCGGGGCGGCGGGTCAATCGGCGCCAGTCAAGCGCTGTCTCGTGATCGCGACGTCGAGCCCCCACTCGTATCCTCCGTTGCCGTCGAACACGGTGGCGCCGGAGAATGGGCCCGGAACGCCGCGACCGAAGTCGCGCGCCTTTCGCCGCCAGTTGAACAGGCTGACTTCGACCTGCGCGTCCGGCGCCGCCAGCGTGAAGAGGCGCATCGCCTTGATGTCGAGCGGTTCCGCCGCCAGGTCCGTTCCGGCTTCATCCCAGGTGGCCGGCTGTGGATTGCGCCATTGCTCCGGGTCCCAGACGTGAAACGATGCGTCGCGCTGCTCGTCGAACCCCTGCCGCATCAGCGCGTCGTGCAGGCTGCGGGCTCGCGCGAACGCTTCGGCCAGCTTCAGCGGGCGATCCTGGTCGTTGAAGTGAAGACCCGAAATCGCGCCGGACTCATCGAGGTCCAACAGGAAGGCGCAGTCGCTGCAGTCCCCGATGTGGTCGAAGCGGACGTCGCCGCCGTGCCTGTAGATCAGGTCGACCTTCCCCTGGACCACCACCATGAGGGGATTGCCGCTCGGCAGCGGGTAGGTCGACCGGGCCGCCGCCTGCTGCAGCGGCTCGCCGATCGACACGTCGACGACCGGACGCGTCGCGGGCTCCGGCGGGGTCGGGATCCCGGCGGCGATCGCTTCCGGCGTTCCGGGCGGGGGAGGGTTCTTGCCTGTCAGCAGCGGGTCCACAAGCGAGCAGTCCAGCGGCATCGGGGTGGTCCGCCTCGCGCCGGCCGCGTTCAAGAGCAGATCGGCTTTCCATCCCTTCCGCATCAGGTCGCGGACCTTCGGCGAGGCGCACAGTTCGATCGTGGTGAAGACGGCCAGCCACGCGGCGCCCTGACCCTCGCGGCCGCTCACCACGACCTTCATCGTCCTCGTCACGCAGTCGCCTGAAATCTCCACGCCGAAACCCTGCGCGGTCCGGACCTGGTTCGGCGGGCCGTCACAGTCCGGGGCGGCGGCGGGCGGGGTCTGTCCAGGGGGAGGCGAGGCGCGATGGCGTCCTGCGTCCTGCGCAAGCAGCGCCAGCGCGGCCAGGCCGACGATCCAGTTGCTTGCGGGCATTCGACAAGTCGACCCAGGGTTTTGCGCCCTGTCAAGCTTCGGTCGGATCCTCGGCCCTGCTGCTTGTGGACGCCCGTGGATACAACCGATAGTCCGGGTGGGATGCGGCTGCCGGGGGGACTGGGGTGTCCGTCATTGTCGGAGCGGGTGACGCCTACGAGGACCGTGTCCGCGACTTCCAGCCGGGGGAGGGGCGCCTGGCGCTCTCCGTCCTGGGGCTGGTGGCGCTCACGGCGGTTTTCGGCCTTGTGTTCGGCCTTGGCTCGGGCGGGGATGCCGGAGCGTTTCCGCTACTGCTCTTCCTCGCGCCGATCGCCGCCCAGGCGCTGTCGTGCCTCTACGTGAAGACGGTCAAGGTCAGGATCGACAAGGACACGTTCCGCAAGTCGTAGATCTTCGGCGTCGTCTCGTTTCCGATCGACTCCGTCACCGATGTCCGCTGGGGCGCCGACCGCAGCGGCAGCTATCTGGGGGTCAAGGTCGGCGACGAGAACGTGCGCTGTTCGGAGTCTCTGTTCGGGAAGCTGCAGCTGCAGGACATGAGCGCGACGCTCAAGTCGCGGGCGGCATTTCAGGCCGGCCACCAGCCGGACCAGGAGGCGGCGCCGACCGTCACCGCGGCCCAGGTCCTGGGGGCGGTCGCGATGTTCCATGTGATTCTGTTCTTCGCCATCCTGATGTTCGTCGGAATGAGCTCCCGGTTCGTTCCGACGCGGCTGGGCCAGGCGCTGGTCTACGGCGGCGCCGTCGCACTCGCCCTCGCCCTGCCGGGCTGTCTGTTGTGGCGAAGGCTCGCGAGCAGGCCGCCGGGCGGTTCTCCGATACGCCGCACGGCCGGACAGGTCTGGGCGTCGAGGCTGCTCGCCTTCCTGCTCGGCGGCATCGGCATCGTCGTCCCCGGCTCCGCAATCCTGGGCCTCTTCGCCTGCTGGTATACCGACCTGGCCGGCTCGCCGGGCGTGCGGGTCGTGACCGTGACGGGCCATTCGGGCGGCCCGCATGTGTGCAGCCAGTTCGACGTGGCGGAGGTGGATCCGCTGGACGGCGCCTTCTGCGCCTCGCCCGCGTTCCTGCACCGTCACCCCGCCGGCGCCAGGCTCAGGCTGGCGGGCACGACCTCCCCCCTCGGCACGGACATCGCCCCGGTCGAAGACACGAATCCCTGAAGCCGCGCTCCTCACGCGGCGTCGTGGAAGATCACGCCCAGGGTGTGGCGGCGGCCGGCGCGCAGTTCGCTGACGCCGTGGCGCAGGATGCGGCGGTGGACGCCGCGGGACCCCGCCGCCGGGCGTTCGCGGACGGCGAAGATCACGCCCTCGCCCTTCTTCAGCGGCACGACCTGGGGGCGGGACTGGGCGCGTGGGATCTGTTCGACGATGACGAATTCGCCGCCGTCGAAGTCGTGGCCTTGCTGGTCCAGCAGGAAGGCGGCCTGCAGCGGGAACACCTCGTCGCCGTAGAGGTCCTGGTGCAGGCAGTTGAAGTCGCCGGGGCCGTAGCGCAGCAGCAGCGGCGTCGGCCGGCTCTGGCCGGCGGCGCGGCAGCGCTTGGTGAAGTCTTCGAGGCGGCAGGGGAAGCGGCGGGGATCGTCCAGGCGCTGCATCCAGCAGTTGGCGACCGGCGCCAGGTGTTCGTAGAGGCCCTCGCGCAGCGCCTGGATCGGCGGCGGCAGCGGATAGGCGTAGTAGCGGTACTCGCCGCGGCCGAAGCCGTGCCGGGCCATCACCACGCGGCTGCGGAAGAGGCCGTCGTCGTCGTAGCCGCCCGCGAGCGCCGACGCGGCCGCGGCGGTGAGGACGCGGCCGGTCAGGGCCCAGCCGCGCGCATCGAGCTCGGCCTCGATGCGCGCCCAGTCGAGCGCGTCGAGGTCCGTCACGCCGAGGCTTCCTGTCGAAGCAGCGCCTGCTTGCGCCAGGCGCCCCAGCGGTAGCCGCCGAGCTCGCCGTCGCCGCGCACCACGCGGTGGCACGGGGCGACGACCGCCAGCGGGTTGGCCGCCAGGGCCTGGGCGACGGCGCGGGCCGCCTTGGGCCGGCCGATGGCGCGGGCGAGGTCGCCGTAGCTGAGCGTCTCGCCGGGCCGGGTCGCCATCAGCGCCTCGCGCACCTGGAGCGCCAGGGGCGCCGCGCGCGGGTCGAGGGGGACGGCGAGCGGCGCGGCCGGGTCGGCGAGCCGGCGCTGGACCTGGACCAGGGCAGGCCCGGCAGATGCGGCGTCGGCCTGGAGCCGGGCCTTAGGGAAGCGCTGGGCGAGGTCGGCCACGAGCGCCGTCTCGTCCTCGCCGAACAGCACCGCCGCCAGGCCCCGGTCGCCGACCGCGGCCAGCACCGGGCCGAGCGGAGAGTCGCCGCAGGCGTAGGCG
>DASZQQ010000006.1:0-9799 GCA_035549595.1 Caulobacteraceae bacterium | reverse complement strand
GCTGAGACCGCTTTTTGAACCACGAACCACACGAACGACACGAACAGGCTCAAGCCGGCATCGTTCTCCTGCACCCATTCGTCCGGCGCGGCGACGGCAGGAACCCGGGCCCGTTCGTGTCTTTCGTGTTGTTCGTGGTTCGATCCTTTAAGCCTCTCCGCGACCTGACGGCCAAGCGTGAAGCACGATGTGGTTGGGGACACGATCCGGAGGATCATGTCCCCGGCGCTTCATCCGCCGTGCCGCTTCAGAGCCTTGGTCAGTTCCTCGACCAGGACGGCCTTCAGGGCCGGGGGCGAGACCACCTCGATGGCGTCCGACCAGGTGAAAAGGTGCCAGGCCAGTTCCAGCATGCCGCCGGCGCGGAAGGTGACGCGGACGCGGCCGTCCGGCAGGGACTCGACGGTCTGGTTGGCGTGGAAGCGCCAGGCGAGGGCGTCGGCGGCGCGGTCGGCGTCGACGATCAGGACCACGTCCTCCATCGCCCCGTGGTAGATGCCGAAGCTCTCGTCGGCGAAGGCCTGCAGCGAGAAGTCGGCCGGCGCCGCGCCGGGGCGGTCCAGCAGCTCCAGGTCGCGGATGCGGTCGAAGCGCCAGGACCGCGGCGCGCCGCCGTTCTCGCTGGCGACCAGGTAGTTCGAGCGCCCGAACAGGATGCCCAGCGGCGTCACCTCGCGCCGCCGGCCGGGCGCGGAGCCGCCGTGGTAGGTGAAGCCGACCGTGCCGAGGCCCTTGATCGCCGTGCGCACCGCGGCCAGCACGCCGGCGTCCTCGAACGGCCGCGGCCCGGCGTGGACGGCGATGGTCTCGGCCTGGACCAGGGCCTCCATGTCGGGGGCCAGGCGCCGGCGGGCCGGCGCGCGCATCGAGGCCAGGATCTTGCGCTCCAGCTCGCGCAGCGCCCGCGCCCGCACCCCGGCGCCCTGGGCGGCCAGGGTCTCGGCGGCGCCGCGCAGGGCCGCCAGCTCGTCGGCGTCCGGGGCCTGGAAGAGGCCGTCGAGGCCGCCGCCGATGCGCCAGCGCCGGGTCGGCGGGTCGTCGATCTCCTCCAGCTGCGGGAACACCTCGCGCACCGCGTCGCGCAGGCGTTCGGCCGTGCGCCGGCCGACGCCGAGCTCGGCCGCCATCTCGTCCAGGGTCAGGCCCTCGGCCGAGCCGGCCAGCATGCGGGCGAGGGTGAGCAGGCGCGCGGCCTTGTCGTGACGCATGGCCGGACGGTACGACCGAATCTGACGCAACGCCAGGCGATGCTCCTGTCATCGAACAAGGAGC
Source organism: Caulobacteraceae bacterium (assembly GCA_035549595.1). Lineage (GTDB taxonomy): Bacteria > Pseudomonadota > Alphaproteobacteria > Caulobacterales > Caulobacteraceae > Acaudatibacter. The sequence goes on along the minus strand of DASZQQ010000006.1, from coordinate 8,527 downwards.
TGTTCCCATGGCCGCCTTCGCCACCCGCGCCCGCCGCCGCTTCGCCGCCGCCGCCCGCCTCGCCGCCGACAAGGCGTCGCGCCGCCGCCTGCCCCCGTCGGCCGAGCTGATCAACACCGTGCTCGAGCACGCCGACCTGCGCGACGACATGGGCGGCGGCCGGGTGATGCTGCGCCTGTCGCCGCTGCGCCTGGCCGACCTGCAGGCCGAGCTCGGCGACGAGGCCGAGCGCGCCGGCGACGTGGCCGTGATCTGGGACGAGCGCGAGGACGAGATCTTCCGCGTGCTCGACGGCGGCGCCCCGCCCATGGCCGCCGTGGCCGAGGACGAGCCGCCGGCGTTCGAAGCCGACCCCGAGCCCCTGGCCTTCGCCGACGACGAGGAGGAGCCGCAGTTCGTCCTCACCCCCGCCGCCCTGCAGTACCTCGCCGAAAGCGGCTCGCGCCGCCGCTGGTAGATCCTGGGGGACATGATCCCTGCCGCAGGCAGGTTCGTGTCCCTATCAATCAAGCAAGCACGACAGCCTTGCCCTGGAGGGGACACGTACCTTCGGAACATGTCCCCGCTTTGATCGCCGACGAGGCCCGCGGCGCCCGCGACCACGTGCGGGGTGGACCGCGGCTTCAAGATTTCGCAATAACGGCATTGTCAAATGCGCAAAGCCGCCCATCTCCGTCCGCGATGACCACCGCCAGCCGCATCCTGTCGCTGATCAAGACCGAGGGGCCGAAGGCCACCCTGGCCCTGGCGGCCGACCTGGGCGTCACCCGCCAGGCCGCGCGCCAGCAGCTGGAGCGGCTGGAGGCCGACGGCCTCGTCCTGCACGACCTGGAGCGCGGCGGCGTCGGCCGTCCGCGCCGGGTCTGGTCGCTGACCGAGGCGGCGCAGGCGCGCTTTCCCGACGGCCACGCCGAGGCGCTGGCGGACGTGCTCGAAGGCGTCAGGGCCGAGTTCGGCGAGGCCGGTCTGTCGCGCGTGATCGCCCGGCGCGAGGCGCAGGTCCGCGCCGCCTACAGCGAAGCGCTGGCGGGCCTTGCGGGGCTCGAGGACCGTGTCCGGCGTCTTAGCGACCTGCGCAGCGCCGAGGGCTACATGGCCGAATGCGAGGTCCTGCCGGACGGCTCGCTGCTGCTGGTCGAGAACCACTGCCCGATCTGCGCCGCGGCCCGCGCCTGCCAGGGCTTCTGCCGCTCCGAGCTGGCCGTGTTCGAGGCCGCGCTCGGCCCCGAGGTCGAGGTGACCCGCGTCGACCACCTGCTGGCCGGCGCGCGCCGCTGCGCCTACGAGATCCGCTGGAAGCGCCGCTCGGCCGCCTGAGGCGATCAAGCCCTTCAGAAGTGGCGCCGCACCAGGATGTAGACGGTGGTCGGCGCGGCGACGAACGGGCCTCCCGATCCGGTCAGCGGGCGCCCGCCATAGGCCGTGCCCCGCGCCCCGACGGGGGCCTGCACCCCGGCGATCAGGTCGGCCTCGTTGCTGAGCGACACCTGCGCCTGCAGCGCGACGCAGAGGCTGGGCCCGTCGAGGTCGGCGATGATCGTGGGCGACAGGGTGACGAGCGGCGTGACCTCGAGGCTGACGGCGCCGGCCAGGGCGTCGCGGCCGGTGACGAACAGCTGCCCTCGCGCTAGGCGGCCGGCGAGGTCGGCCGGCAGGGCCGCGATCGCCCGGTCGCCGGAGACGCCGAAGCCGTTGCGGTAATATTCGGCGAGGACCGTGGCGTTGCGCCCGAACAGGGTGACGCCGCGGCTGATGTTGGCCAGGGCCGAGGTCCTGACGGCGCCGCCCGGCTCGATGGTCGGGACGATCTCGACGTTCCAGGCCGCCCCCGCGAGCGGGCCGCCGACACCCACGCCCAAGGTCCAGTCGCCGTGGTCGCGGGCGGCGAGGCCCGTCAGGCTGAGGGCGCCGGCGGTGCGGTGATAGTGGGCGGCGAAGGTGCTGGCGTCGGCCGTCACCGGACGTCCGGCCGCGGGCCGGCGCGGCACGGCGATCAGCTGCAGGTCCGAGCCGTCGGCGAACAGGACCTGGGCGTAGGCCATGTCGACGCCGGGCTTGTACTCGGTGTCGGGCTGGGCCGGGGCGAACGGATCGACGAGGTCCATCGGGTGGAACACCTGGCCGGCGCCCCAGGTGATCGCCTGGCGGCCGAGCTTCAGCACCAGGTCGGGGCTCGACCAGGCGACGCTCAGGCGGTCGATGTGCCCGGTGGCGATGAGGCGCCGGTCGTCGGCCAGGGTCGAGGTCAGGTCGAACAGGGTGGCCGGCGGCGCCGGCGCGCCGAGGGCGGACGTGTCGCGGGCCAGGGCCACCGTTCCGCCGGCCTCGGCGGTCAGCTCGTACTGCAGGTCGAAGTCGAGCCCCGCGGCGTGCGGCTGCCAGACGAGGCGCAGGTCGCCGACGACGGCGGCGCGATCCTTCTCGCCGAGCGCGGCGTCCACACTGTCGGACCGCGCGAACTCGCCCCGCCCGGTCAGCTCCACGCGTCCGTGCAGCGGCTCCGCCCGCGCCCCCGCCGCTGCGGCCAGGGCGAGGGCCAGGGCGGCGAAGCGGATGCGCAAGGACGCCATGGGCGGGGAGCCGGTCAGACCGGCCCGGTGAGCCTCAGGCTGTGGGCGACGATCCAGGCGGCGGCGAAGGCCAGGGCCGCCACCACCGCGAACAGCCAGACGGGCGCCAGCCTCGGCGCCGGGACGCCGGGCGGCAGGTCCGCGCGGCCGCTGATCATCGCCGGCACGAGGCGCTTGCCGCGCACGGCGTAGATCACGATCGCCGCCAGGTGCAGGGCGACCAGGGCCAGGATGACGTTGAAGCCCAGGTGGTGGACCTTGGCGATCGCCCGGCCGGTGTCGTCGCTGACGAAGCGGGCGAGGGGGCCGGGCTCCAGGTAGTCCTCGTCGACCGAGAACAGGCCCAGCCCGACCTGGACCGCCACCGCCGCCAGCAGGGCGACGACGCTGAGGGCGCCGAGCGGATTGTGTCCGGCGCGGGGCGCGGAGCGGCCTTGCAGGTAGGCCAGGACGCCGCCGGGGCCGCGCACGAAGTCGCTGAACCTCGCCGTCTGGGCGCCGACGACGCCCCACGCCAGGCGGAAGAGCACCAGGCCCAGGATCGCGTAGCCGCTGAGGCGGTGCCACGGCAGGTGGTCGTTCTCGGCCGACCACCAGGAGAACGGGATCAGGAGCGCGATCCCCCAGTGCACCAGCCGCGTCGGCGCGTCCCAGACGACCGCGCGCGCAGGCGCGGCCGCCGGGGCGGCCTCGGGCTCAGGTCTCGGGACCGCGGAACTTGTCATGGCAGGTCTTGCAGGCCGCGCCGACGGCGTTCATCTGGCCGCCGACGGCGGCCATGTCGCCGGCCGCCGCCAGGGCGTTCAGCTTCGTCACCTGGGCCGCGAAGCCCTTCTGCGCGGCCGAGAACCCGGCCGGATCGCTCCAGATCAGCGGCAGGGCGCGGGTCTTGGCGCCGGACTCCGGCCCGCTGCCTTTCGGGAACCAGGTCGGCATGGCGTTCGCCAGTTCGACCATCCTGGCCGCCTGGGTCTTGACCACCGCCGCATCCGGCGAGCCGGACTTCAGCTGGTCGCCGATCGCCTTTCCGGCCCCGCCCAGGGATTTCATGTTGGCGACGCGGGCCTTGGCCGCGTCCGCGCCGCTGACCCCCGCGCCGACGGCCGCGCCGGCGGCCAGGACGACGACGAGCGCGGCCGCGGCCACGCGCATTGGACTTTGTCGAATCAAGCACTGTCCCCTTTGTTGGTCTCGCGCCCTCGGCGGCAGATGACGGAGCGGGAACGGGTCCGTCAACTCCTCCCCTTCGGGAAAGGACGTCTCAGAGCCTCGCCAGGGCGGCGCCGACGTCGGCGAGGGCGGAGGGGATCAGGAACCAGGGCTCGACGAGGTAGCGTTTGGCGAGGCGCCCGGGCTGGTCGGCCAGGCGGAACAGCCACTCCAGGCCCAGCCGGCCGGTCCAGCGCGGCGCCGCCTTCTGGGCGCCCGCCTCGTAGTCGAACGCCGCCCCGACCGGGAAGATCACGCCGCGCTTCAATGCCGAGCGGTTCTCGGCGATCCACAGCTCCTGGCGCGGCATGCCCATGCCGACGAAGAGGATGTCCGGGTCAAAGGCGGCGATGTCGGCCAGCACCCGGCGGTTCTCGGCGCTTCCGGCCTTGGCGTCGAAGTAGCCGTCGCGGCAGGCGAGGGTCACGCCCGGCCACTCGGCGGCAAGGCGCTCGCAGGCCCTGGCCGCCACCCCCGGGGCCCCGCCCAGGTAGTAGACGCGCCAGCGCCGCGTCGCGGCCAGGCGCCAGAAGTCGTCGCGCCAGTCGAGGTAGGTCGAGCGGTGGGCCCGGCGCGCCGGCAGGCCCAGCAGCCGCGCCCAGGCGATCATCGGCGTGGAGTCGATCTCGACGAGGTCGGCGTCGTCGAAGAAGGCCTTGAGCCCCGGCGTCCGCGGCAGCAGGAACAGGCTGTGCAGGTTGTGGTTGGCGACCACGGCCGAGCCGCCGGCGCCGGCGACGAGGTCGGCGAAGTCCAGCACCTCGCGCGGCGTGATCAGGTCGACCTCGCCGCCGAGGATGGTCAGCCGCGGGCTCATCGTCACCGGCGATTGCGGGGCGTTCATGCGCCCGTTCTAGCGGCGGCGCTTTGATCCCCGGTTAGGAAGCGTGGTTAAGCGCGGCTGAACCGCCACTTCAGCGCCAGGATCGCGGCGCAGAGGCCCAGGCAGATGGCGTTGCAGGCCACGAGCGGCCAGCGGCCGATCAGGGCGCCGTAGCCGGTCCAGAGCGAAAAGCCGGCCACCGAGATGCCGTACATGCGCAGCGACACCCCTGCGGCGTCGCGCTCGCGCCAGATCTTGATCAGCTGGGGCGTGAAGCTGACGGTCGAACAGACGGCCGCGCCGGCGCCGACGGCGTCGACCGCGGCGCGCGGCAGGCCAAGGTCCATCCCGCGCTAACGGCGCGGCCCGGCTTCGGTTCCGTCAGAACATCGAGCGGCCGGCGATGCGCAGGTCGTAGCGCTGCTCGCCGTCGCGGAAGTCCATGTCGCCTTCGAGGGCCATGTACGAGAGGCTGGTGCCGCCCTTGAGCGAGAAGCCGACCGTGGCCCAGCCGCCGGCGTCCTGGCCGTCGTCGAGGAAGAACGGCGTGCCCGAGCCGGTGAACTCGGCGGTGGTCTGGCCCAGCTGGCTGGCGAACACCTTGCGGTAGCCGCCGCGGATCTCGGGACGCAGCCACATGTCGCGGCCGAACTGGGCGCCGAAGGTCATCAGGGCCGCGCCGGAGAAGCGGTAGCTGGAGCGGCTCGCGACCGCCAGGTCGAAGCCGTCGCCGCCGCCGGTCTCGGTGTGCGAGCCTTCGCGCAGGTAGGTGTAGTCGGCCGACAGCTCGGGCCGCACGTAGAAGCGGCCGAAGCGCTGCTCCCAGGCCGCGCCGGCGTGGGCGGTGGCGAAGAAGGCGCCCCAGCTGGACTTGGCCTCGCGCTTGACGCCGCTGGTCACGAACTGGCGGTCGCCGTCGAAGAAGGCGTAGCCGCCGGAGCCGCGCATCGAGAAGCGCAGGCCGCCGATCGCGCGGCGATAGTAGGCGCCGCCCTCGATCATCGAAGCCACGGTGTGCTCGCCCACCGCCGCGGCGGAGTCGCGGTCCTGGACGTTGTAGTAGGCGAGCGTCAGGCCCACGGCGCCGCCGCCGGCCCCCATGTGCTCGTAGCCGCCGACGAGGCCGAACAGCTGCGCGCGCGAGCCCAGGGTGTCGCCCGAGTGGTGCTGCACGCGGTCGTTGACCTCCTGCAGCCAGAGGCTCGTTCCGGCCACGTGCGTGCCCACGTCCGGCGTCGTGCCGGTCATGTTGGCCACCGACAGGGCGGCCTGGTCGAAGGCCTCGAACACGCCGACGCCCTGGTCGGGCAGCATCTGGTCGTACAGCGACTCCAGGCCGGCCCGGGTGGTCTGGGCCAGGAACGCCTTCTGGATGTCGGTGTCCTTCAGCAGGGCGCCGAACACCGCGTCGTACGCGGCCGCTTCCGACCGGCTGAAGCCGAGCTGGGCCGCGGTCTTGCGCTGCACGGTCAGATAGACGTGGCTCGCGTCGGCCGATGCGGTGGCGTTGTAGAGGTAGGGCGCGCCGTTCAGTACGCCGGTGCCGAAGGTCCCGGTCGTCAGCGTGCCGCTGGTCTGGGTCAGGATCGTATAGACCTGGTCGGTGACCTGGAGGCTGTTCAGCGTCAGGCCGATCTGCGCCCCGTTGGCGAAGGTCGAGGTCCCGGTGGCCAGGAACTCGGTGTTTTTGACGGCGGACGCGCTCTGGGGATCGGCGGCGACCAGCAGCACGCCGCTCGCGCCGACGTTGACGTTGCCGGTGGCGAGCTGCTGGGTGTTGGTGACGCTGAGCTGGCCGCCCGTCACGTTGACGTTGACCGAGCCGCCGTTCGACAGGAACAGGCCGCCCGTCACCTTGGTGTTGACGTCGCCCTCGACGCTGATGGTGTTGACGCCGCCGTTGAAGCCGATGTCGCCGGCGATCACGCCGGCCTTGACGTCGATCAGGTCGTCGCCGTTGCCGAGCGCGATGGCCCCGGTGATCGACGGCGCCGCCGCGTCGGTGACCGTCGACTGGGTCTGGGTCACGGTGACGCCGGTGGTGTTCGCGCGGGCGTCGATGGCCAGGGCCGCGCCGGTGACCGGAACCTTGGTGTCGGTCTGGGTGATCAGCGCCGAGATCGCGCCGGTGTTCGAGATCGACGACAGGGTCCCCGAATTGTCGAGGATCGCGGTGGACGAGCCGACCGAGCCGCGCAGGTTGGAGGTGATGGTCTTGGTGTTCGTCAGGCTCGTGACCGTCGCGCCGGCGTCGATCTTGATCGCCGACGCCTGCGAGGTCAGGTCGGTGGTCGCCGTCGCCGAGATCGTGCCGTCGTTGACCACCTTGGCCACCGAGCCGCCGGACAGGACGTGGATGGCGGTCGAGTCGGCCTCGTAGGCGTTCGACTGGATCGTGCCGATGTTGTGCATGCCGCCGGTGACGGTCGCGGCGCCGCCGCCGGTGACGCCGACCTGGATCGCAGTGGCGGCGACGTTGGCCGGCAGGTTCGGGGTGGCGTTCTTGTCGAACACGCCGTCAGCGGTGATCGTGCCCTGGTTGACGAGGCCGTAGCCGGCGTCGATCGAGGTCAGGGCCCCGACGGTCACGTCCGACCCGACCGCGCCGATCTGCAGCGCCGGGGCGCCGCCCTGGCTGACGATCGAGCCGGTGCCCTGCACCAGGTCCGGCACGCCGTCGTGGTCGGCGTCGGTCGCCGGGTCGGTCGTGGTGGTCGTGCCCACGGGCGGGGCGCTGATGATGATGCCGCCGCCCACGTTGGCGCCGACGTTCACGGCCGCGCCGCCCTGCTGCAGCTCGTCGGCCGTGTACTTGGCCATGGTGGTGGTATCGGTGATCCGCGCCGGCGAGCGATAGCCGGTGGCCGAGACCGGGCCGGCGATGTTCAGCATGCCGCCGACCGCGCCGTCGAGCTTCACCGCCGTGGCGCCGTCGCCGTGGGCGGTGACGGCGGTCAGCTTCATGTCGCCGTCGACCTTGCCGGTGCTGGTGACGTGCACGCCGATGGCGTTGCTGCCGGTCACGGTCACCGCGCCCGGGGTCACCGCGTTGCCGTTGACCACCCGCTCGAGCAGGGAGCCGGTCATCTCGCTGCGGATCGAGACGCCCTCGGCGCCGTTGCCGGACACGTTGATGGCGCCCTGGCTGCTGATCCCGCCGGTGAACACCCCGCCGGTGACCTCGATGCCGACGCCGCCGGTCTGCTTCGACCACGGGCCGTCGACGACGCCGTCCGAGTTGCTGTCGGTCGGCGTATAGCTCTCCGAGATGGTGACGCCGCCGGAATTGGTCACCTGGCCGGTCACCGGGCCGACGATCTCGATGCCGATGGCGTTGTCGACGTCCTTGAACGAGATCGAGCCTTCGTTGGTGACGGTGTTGTTGCTGTTGAGCGTCACCGCCGGCGCGGCCGCCGAGGTCGGGCTGACCGAGCCCGCGTTGGTGATGTGCAGGTCGTCCGGGGCGCCGCTCTTGGCGGTCGCCGTGGCCACCGGCGCGGTGGTCGCCGTCGTGATCTGGGTCTCGGCCCGGGCTTGGCCGGCCATCACCGCAAGCAGAGGGGCCGCGGCGACCGCCGCTGCGAGGGATTTACGCATCATCGAAACGGATTCTCACTCGCCGCGGCTTGGAGCCCGGAAAAGGGCCCGCCTATTACGACCGCAATGGGGCGAGTTTCAAGGCCGCGCCCGTTTTCGCGCCCGCGGGACGAGGTGCGGCTTTACCCTGTCATCGGCGCGACACATGTTTGCCCGACACGGGCGGTTCCGCCTCGTCCGCAAGTGATTCCGGGAGGTCATGACCGAGGTCCGACGCGAAACGCCGCCGCCGCCGAATCGGGGCGCTCGCCTGCGCCCGCTATGGCTGGCGTCGGTGGCCGCCGCCGGTCCTCTGGCGCTGGTGCTGCTGGCCAGGGCCGATCCCGTC
>DASZQQ010000005.1:0-1972 GCA_035549595.1 Caulobacteraceae bacterium | reverse complement strand
CGCGGGACACCTCCTCCATCGCCACCACGTGCTAGAGGTAGCCGAGGCCGAGGCCGCCGAACTGTTCCTCGACCGTGATCCCGTGCAGGCCCAGCGCGCCCATCTCGGGCCACAGCTCGCGCGGGAAGGCGTTGCTGCGGTCGATCTCGGCCGCCAGGGGGGCGATGCGGTCGGCCGCGAAGCGGGCGGTGGTGTCGCGGATGGCGTCGGCGGTCTCGCCGAGGCCGAAATCCATGAAGGGACCGTGGTTCGGGATCATGGCGCGATCCCTAGACCATTTCGGACGGCGACGGCGCCCGGTCCGGCGAGAAAACGAGACTCGCGGCCCCGGGGGGGCCAGCCGGATCAGGACCGCGACGGCGAATCCGGTCCCGCCAGTCGGGTCATCAGGACGAACACGGCCGCGCCGACGATCAGCAGGCCGCTGATGCCGGTGGCCCAGCCGAGCTGGCCCGGGTCGATCCCGTCCGCCGGGCTGGCGGGCGCCGGCGCCTGCAGGAAGTGCACGCCCGCCGCGATCAGCGCCGCGCCGACGAACAGCAGGGCGACCCAGACCAGGAGGCTGGTGGGCCGGCGGACCTTCACGGGACGCTCGATTCTGATGTCCTCGAAAGCCACGGGCGCCTCCACGGCCGGCGTCGCCGGCTCCTCGGCCTTGGGCGGCTCGGGCATGACGCCCTGCACGCCCGGAACGACGTCGATGTCGCGCGGGGCCTCGACCTCGCGTTCGGGGAAGGCCAGCACCGCGGCCCCGTCGTCGCCGCCCTCGTCCGCGGCGGTCGCCGCGACGGGCTCGACGGCCTCGATCGCCGGCTCCAGGCCGCTCTCGGGCGCGGCCAGCGGCGGCGCCAGGGAGACGGGCTCCGGCTTGGGCTCCTGAGCGAGGATGGCCTCCAGGCGCGCGGCGACCGCGGCGGCGGCGGTCTCGCTGGCCGTGGGGCCGGTGTCCTCGAGCGGACGCAGCGGCGCGCCGGCCGTGCGCTCGGCGACCGCGCGCCGGCCGGTGAGGTCGGTCTTGAGGACGGCTGGGGCCGAGGTCAGGGTGAAGGGGGCGACGTCGTAGTCGATCTTCGGCGGCAGCACGGGGCTGGGCGCCGGCGCCCATTCGTCGACGGGCTGCAGGAACAGGGTCTTCTCGTACGAGCGGCGGCGGACCAGGGCGTCGACGACGATGCGCTCGCCCTCGAAGTCGGCCCGGCGCCACAGCTCCATGGCCAGCGCCGCCTCGAGCATGCGCCCCTCGTTGATGCGGCGAAGGGTGGTCGAGCGGCGGAAGTTCTCCAGGCCGATGTTGAAGGCGAACGAGACCAGGGCGTCGAACTGGTTCTGGTTCAGCGGCGCGTAGGTCCATTCGTTGACCGCGTGCGCGACGTTGATCAGGTCGTAGAGCAGCAGCGCCTCGGCGTCGGCCTCGGCGATCTCGGCGCCTTCGCGCGCGGTCTTGGTGTGGCCGTAGCCGATCGTCCAGCGCCCATCGTCGAGCTGCGCCGACTTGGCGCGGAAGCCCTCGAAGCGCTTGATCAGGGAGACCGCCGAGCGGGAGACCTGATGCCTGGGTTTCATAGCAGCTGACCCGGAATGACACAGGGCGCGCAACCGCCCGCCCCCGCCCGGCAAGACTCGCGCCGCCCCCTATTTAGGCACGCCGCCCGCCCTAAGCTCCAGCCGCGGCGGCGCATTTGGTCGCAGAGGCTGCGGCGGCGCCCGCTACAGCAGGATCATCGCCGCGATGGCGAGAACCGCGAAGAAGCCCATGAAGTCGGTCAGGAAGGTGATGAAGATCGACGACGACACCGCCGGGTCGCGGCCCATGCGGCTCAGCGTCAGCGGAATGAGGATGCCCCCGATCGCGGCGGTGAAGATGTTGGCGACCAGCGCCAGGCCCACGGTCAGGGCCAGCTTCCAGTCGTGGTAGAAGAAGATCACCGCCGCGCCCATAGCGATGGCGACGATGACGCCGTTGGTGATCCCT
>DASZQQ010000004.1:0-4733 GCA_035549595.1 Caulobacteraceae bacterium | reverse complement strand
CTGGGCCGACGCCGGCGTCGACGCCGCGCTCGCCGACGCGCCGGTGGACCGCACCGCCGAGGTGGCGGCGATCCTCCGTCCGCGGACCGGATCGGGGGCTTCGTCCGCCGCCGCACGCCCCCTGCCCGCCCCGCCGCCCGGAGGAGCGCCCGCCTTCGCCGGCGCCACGGCCGCCGCGCCGGACACGGGTCCTGGCATCGAGGAGGCTCGCCGCCTGGCGGCCGGCGCGCACGACCTGGAGGCGTTGAAGGCCGCGATCGAGGGCTTCGACGGCTGCGGCCTGAAGTTCGAGGGCGCGCGCCAGGCGGTGTTCGCCCGCGGCGCGACGGACGCGCCGGTAATGGTGATCGGCGAAGGGCCGGGCGGCGAAGAGGACGCGCAGGGCGCCCCGTTCGTCGGCCGCGCCGGCAAGCTGCTCGACAAGATGCTGGCCGCCGCCGGGCTGGAGGGACGGGTCTTCATCACCAACACCGTGTTCTGGCGCCCGCCCGGCAACCGCACGCCGACTCCTGCCGAGCAGGCGGTGTGCGCGCCGTTCGTCGAACGCGCCATCGCGCTCGTGCGGCCGAAGGTCTTGCTGCTGGCCGGCGGCGCCTCGGCCAAGGCGATGCTGAAGCGCACCGAAGGCATCCTCGCCTTGCGCGGCCGCTGGTTCGAGTGGCGGTCCGAGGACGGCTCGCACGAGGTCCCGGCCATGCCGACGCTGCATCCGGCCTTCCTGCTGCGCCAGCCCGCGGCGAAGAAGAAGGCCTGGGAAGACCTTCTGACGCTGACCGAAAGGGTTGATCGACCGGAACGACCGACCTAGAAAAACCGGATCGAAAACAGGGCTGCGCGAATCAGGCGGGGGGGACCCAGCCCGGGCGCGCGATTTCGACGGCATGACGAGCTTGCGCGCGCTGCTGGCCATTGGCCTTTCGTCCTTGACCCTCGCCGCGGCGGCGCAAGGACGCGCCGCCACCCTCGAAGCCCTCTCGGATACCGACGCCCAGCTCTACGCCAGCGCCTTCCAGGCCGCCGAGCGCGGCGACTTCGCCACCGCCGACGCCAATGTGGCGCGGGTCAGCGACCCGTGCCTTAAGGGCCGCATCGAGTACCTGAAGCTGACCCGCGGCCAGACGCAGACGCCCTCGTACGACGACCTCGTCGGCTGGCTGAAGGCGTTCAAGGACCTGCCTGGGGCCGAGAAGATCTACGCCCTGGCCCTGAAGCTGCGGCCCGCGGGGGCCGAGCCGCCGGCGCCGGAGACCGCGGCGCTGGGCTCGCTGGGCGGCGGCGAGCGCGCCTCGGCCCAGTCGCGGCCCGCGCGCGAAGCCTATTTCGACGGCGACCTGCAGCGGGCGCTGAAACTGGCCAGGGGCTCGGGCGACGCCTGGATCGCCGGCCTCGCCTCCTACCGGCTGCAGGCCTACCCGGACGCCATGGGGTTCTTCGAGACCCTGGCGCGCAACACGTCCGAGAACGACGCCGTGCGCGCCGGCGCCGCCTTCTGGGCCGCCCGCGCCGCCGAGGCGGCCGACCGCTCCGACCGCGTGACCGAATTCCTGCGCATCGCCGCGGCCCTGCCCGACACCTTCTACGGCATGATCGCCGCGCGCCGGCTGCAGCTGACCGACGATCCGCTCGGCAAGATGCTGGACGCCAGCCTCAAGGCCGAGGCCGCGCCGATGCAGCCGATCAAGGTCAGCGCCGGGGGCCTGGCGGCGCCCTCGGTGATGCGCCTGATCCAGGTCGACCCGCGCGCGCGCCGCGCCATCGCCCTCAGCCAGATCGGCCGCCAGATGGACGCCGGGCTGGAGCTGCGCACCGGCCTGGCGCTCGCCCAGAGCGAGGACGAGCGCATCGCCTGGACGACCCTGGTCTATGCCCTGAACCCCAACCGGCCGGCCGACGATCCGCTGTCGGTCAAGGTCGGGGCGCCGGCCGTGCACGGCGTGGTCTACCCGACGCCGCCCCTGCAGCCGGTCGGCGGCTTCACGGTCAACCGCGCCCTGGTCTACGCCATCGGCTGGCAGGAGAGCCGGTTCGATCCGCTGGCGGTCTCGCCCGCGGGCGCCGTCGGCATGATGCAGGTGATGCCGCCCACCGCCGCGCGCGTCGCCGGCGACGACAGCCTCTCGCACGACCTGATGCCCCTGTTCGACGGCCCGACCAACCTCCAGGTCGGCCAGCAGTACCTGGCCTGGCTGATGGACAAGGGCGTCGGCTACGACGTCCTGCGCGTGGTGGCCGCCTACAACGGCGGTCCGGGGGTCGTCGCCCGCACCCAGACGCTGGTCGGTCCCAACGCCGACAGCCTGCTGCTTCTGGAGAGCCTGCCCTACTACGAGACGCGCGGCTATGTGCAGAAGGTGATGGCCGCCTACTGGAGCTACCGCCGCCAGTTCGGCGCGGACACCCGCACCCTCGACGCCCTCGCTTCGGGCCAGCCCATCGCCGACATCCGCCTCGACAAGTAGAGGCCCGGCGGCGCAGCGCCCTAGATCCTGAGCCTCGCCCTCGCCACGCGCCTGAGCGCCGCCAGCGTATCGGCGCCGGCCGCCAGCCGCTTCGGGACCAGCACCCCCAGCCCCGGCGACCACGGCCAGGGACCGGCGACGAGCCGCACGCCGACCCGGCTCTGCAGCGCGCGCTCGACCGCCCGTTCCCATCCCGGTACGAGGCCCGGCCGCGGCGGCAGGGCCAGGATCCAGTCGGCGCGGGCGACCGCCACGGCCGACCTGAGCCCGCCGGAGACGATCGTCGCCCCCGCCTCGTCCGCGACTTCGAGCGTGGCGTCGGTCGAGCCTGCGTCGGCGACCACCACCTCGCGCACGAGGCCGTCGACGGCCGCGGGCACCAGCTCGGCCATCGCCTGGGCCAAGCCCTCCGCGTCGTTCAGGGTCGCGAACACCACCGTGATCATGGCGGCCATTGGCGGGACGCCCGGGCGGGGGTCAAGGGGAGTTCTTGTTTTGTTCTCGCGATGCGCTAGACTGCGCCCATGTCCGCACCACGCGAAGTCGCCCGCGGTCGCGGCGCGGTGTCCAACGCCAGCGGCCGCTTCGAGGCCCTGCAGCGCGAAGCCTTCGACGACGGCTGGAACGAGAACGACGCTGAAGCCGCGCCGCTGAAGACCACCGTCACGGCCGAGGCGGCGCGGGTGATCATCACCCGCAACGACAGCCCCGACGTCGGCTTCGACCGCTCGATCAACCCCTACCGCGGCTGCGAGCACGGCTGCATCTACTGCTACGCGCGCCCCGCCCACGCCTACATGGGCCTCTCGCCGGGGCTCGATTTCGAGAGCCGCCTGTTCTTCAAGCCGAACGCAGGGGCGCTGCTCGAACGGGAGCTGTCGAAGCCCGCCTATGCGCCGGGCGTGATCCACGTCGGCGGCAACACCGACCCCTACCAGCCGCAGGAGAAGCGCCTGCGCGTCACGCGCCAGGTGATCGAGACCCTGTCGCGGTTCTCGCACCCGTTCTCGATCATCACCAAGTCAGCCCTGATCGCCCGCGACGTCGACCTGATGGGGCCGATGGGCCAGGCGAACCTGGTGCGCGCGGCGGTGTCGGTGACCAGCCTCGACCGGTCCCTGGCGCGGGCCATGGAGCCGCGCGCGGCGACGCCGGAGCGGCGGCTCTGGGCGATCCGGCAGCTCGCCGAGGCCGGCGTGCCGGTGACGGTGATGTTCGCCCCGGTGATCCCGGGTCTAAACGACCACGAACTGGAGGCGGTGCTCCAGCGCGCCGCCGAGGCCGGGGCCAGCGGCGCCGGCTACGTGGTCCTGCGCCTGCCGCTGGAGATCAAGGACCTGTTCCGCGAGTGGCTGGAGGAAGCCCGCCCGGACCGCGCCGCGCGGGTGATGTCCCTGGTGCGCCAGATGCGCGGCGGCCGCGACTACGACCCGCAGTGGGGCAAGCGCATGAAGGGCGAAGGCCCGATTGCCGACGTCATCCGCCAGCGCTTCGCCATCGCCCGCCGCCGCTTCGGTCTCGACCGCGAGCGCCCCGACCTGGACCTCTCCCGGTTCCGCGTCCCCCCCAAGGCCGGCGACCAGCTCGACCTGTTCGGGTAAGCGCCGTGCGTGGAGCACTACCATGAGCAACCTCTGGCCTCCCTTCTCCCCACGCGGGAGAAGGTGCCGGCGAAGCCGGCGGATGAGGGGGCTCTCCGGTGGTTCCGCCTGGTGAGCCTGGGAAACCTGTCGCCGCGCCGAAGAGGGCGCTTGCGCGGCGGATGCCCAAGGCGCCAGCCTTCACGGAGCGGATGCTGTGGAAGCTATTGCGAGACCGCCGACTTGAAGCCCTAAAGTTTCGCCGGCAGGTTCCGATCGGCCCGTATGTCGTGGACTTTGTCTGCCTGCGCCACCGTCTCGTCGTGGAGGCGGATGGCCCGTTTCACGACCCGGACCGAGACGCTGTTCGGGATCGCTGGCTGCGCGCTGAGGGGTTTCGGGTCCTGCGGTTCAGCAACGGCCAAGTCCAAGGCCAGACTGAGTTCGTACTCGGCGCCATCGTCGAAGCGGCCGGCGTTGGACGCTGACGGGCCGTGGGGCCCCCTCATCTGTCGCCTTCGGCGACACCTTCTCCCGCGTGGGGAGAAGGGACGCTAGGTCCTGTGGACTCTAGGGATTCCTGCTGAGTCCGAACCGTGATTCAAGACTGTCTTTTGGAGGCAGTCTTGGGTGTGATGGACCGGCTGGTGCTTAGCGATGATCAGTGGGAGCGGATTGCGCCGCAGATCATCGG
>DASZQQ010000003.1:0-2272 GCA_035549595.1 Caulobacteraceae bacterium | reverse complement strand
CGAGATTCTTCTTCATGTTCTCGGGATAGACGACGAGTTTTTCTATGATGCCTGCAAGTCGCGCCAGAGCGAAGTCGAGGGTTACAGTCGCGTCGGGACCGATCATGCGCTCGACGCTCGAATGGGAGATATCGCGCTCGTGCCACAGGGCGACGTTTTCCATAGCCGGAATGGCGTAGGCGCGAACCATGCGCGCGAGGCCCGTCAAATTCTCGGACAGGACGGGATTGCGCTTGTGCGGCATGGCGGATGAGCCCTTCTGGCCCGGCGAGAAATACTCTTCCACTTCGAGCACCTCGGTCCGCTGCAGATGCCGGATCTCGATTGCGAGGCGTTCCATGCTGGACGCGATGACGCCGAGGGTCGCGAAGTACATGGCGTGGCGGTCGCGCGGAATGATCTGTGTAGAGACGGGTTCGGGAACGAGGCCCATCTTCTCGGCAACGTATTCCTCGATCCGCGGATCGACGTTGGCGAAGGTGCCGACCGCGCCCGAGATGGCGCAGGTGGCGATCTCCCGGCGCGCCGCCACCAGCCGCTCGCGTCCGCGCACGAAGGCGGCGTAGTGGCCGGCCAGCTTGACGCCGAAGGTGGTGGGCTCGGCGTGGATGCCGTGGCTGCGGCCCACGGTGGGGGTCAGCTTGTGCTCGAAGGCGCGCCGCTTCAGCGCCGCCAGCACCTTATCCACCCCCTCGACCAGCAGGTCCGCCGACCGCGCGAGCTGCACGGCCAGGCAGGTGTCGAGCACGTCGGAGGACGTCATGCCCTGGTGCAGGAAGCGCGCCTCCGGCCCGACGATCTCGGCCACGTGGGTCAGGAAGGCGATCACGTCGTGCTTGGTGGTCCGTTCGATCTCGTCGATGCGGTCGGAGTCGAACACGGCGTCCTTGCCCTTCTCCCAGATCACCTCCGCGGCCCGGGCCGGGATCACGCCCAGCTCGGCCATGGCGGTGGCGGCATGGGCCTCGATCTCGAACCAGATCCGGTACTTGGTCTGGCTCGACCAGATGTCGGAGGCTTCGGGACGGGCGTATCTGGGGATCATGGGCTTCTCCTGGCCGGGTGAGTGGCCGCGCCGCCCGCTGGAGTCAAGGCGGCGGCGCTGCTAGTGCGGGACACCGGCAGAGGAGTCGCCCATGCAGATGGTCATCGGCACCATGAAGTGGTCCACCTGGTCGATGCGGCCGTGGCTGGTCGCGCGCAGGGCGGGGGTGCAGACCGAGGACATCGTCGTGCCGCTGCGCGCCCCCGAGACGTCGCTCCGGCTCGAGGCGTTCAGCCCCTCGGCCCAGTGCCCGGTGCTGATCGACGGCGGCGTCACCGTGTGGGACAGCCTGGCCATCTGCGAATACCTCGCCGAGCGCTTCCCCGAGGCGCGGCTTTGGCCCGAGGACGCCGCGGCCAGGGCCCAGGGCCGCGCCGCGGCCGCCCAGATGCACGGCGGCTTCGCTTCCCTGCGCGGGGAGTGCTCGATGGACCTCTCCGCGCCGATCGAAGCGCTGGAACTGACCGAGGCCACGGCCAAGGACGTGGCGAAGCTGGTGCGCCTGTGGTCGATGCTGCTGACCCGCCACGGGGGCCCCTATTTGCTCGGCCGCGCCTGGAGCATCGCCGACGCCTTCTACACCCCGGTGGCGACGCGGATCCGCACCTACGCCATCGACCTGGCCGCCCACGGCGACGCGGACGGCGCCTGCGCGGCCTACGCGGCGCGCCTCCTGACCGAGCCGGAATTCCTCGAGTGGGAGCGCCGGGCGCTTTCCGCCCCCGCATAGCGGGGAGGGGGACCATCGTCCGCGGAGCCGATGGCGGAGGGGGCGGGCGCCTAGCGGTCCGTGGACATGGCCGTCAGCCGCTCGCTGGTCAGCCCGAGCTTGCGGCGGATGCCGCCCACCTTGGCGGCGTCGACGGGGGCCGCGCGGTTGCCCCAGCTGTTCCTGACGTAGGTGGCCACGTCGGCGATCTGCTGGTCGGTCAGCTTCCAGGCGAAGCTCGGCATGGTCAGGGGCGAGGGCCGGCTGTCGGTCGGGCCCATCCGGCCGCCGGCCAGGATCAGGTGGACGAGGCCGGTGGGGTCGGCCTGCTGCGCGGCGGTCTCGCGCTGCAGGCTCGGGAAGAAGCGCGGCTGGCCCACCCCGTTCTCCAGATGGCAGCTGGCGCAGGCGTCCGAATAGACCTCCGCGCCCGTCCTCATGGCCTTGTCGTCGGCGGCCGGCGGGGTGTCGTCTGGCCGGGCGGCCAGGGTCTTCAGATAGGCGGCCACCGCCTGGCG
>DASZQQ010000002.1:0-3960 GCA_035549595.1 Caulobacteraceae bacterium | reverse complement strand
GCCGGCCGACATCGACGTCGCCCAGATCCAGGACACCGAGAGCGGCGCCGAGATCATGCACATGGCCGAGAACGGCTTCTGCGCCGACGGCGAACAGGAGCGCCTGATCGCCGAGGGCGCGACCCGCCTGGGCGGGCGGCTGCCGGTCAACACCGACGGCGGGTGCCTGGCGTGCGGCGAGCCGATCGGCGCCTCCGGCCTGCGCCAGGTCTACGAGAACGTGCAGCAGCTGCGCGGCCGCGCGACCGGCCGCCAGGTCGAGGGGGCCCGGCTCGGCTACAGCCAAGTCTACGGCGCTCCGGGCCTTTCCGCCGTGGCGATCCTGGAAGCCTGAACCCGACAAGACGAAGAGAGCGAGGGAGTCCCCGGTGAAGTTCTACAATTCGATCGGCCCCAATCCGCAGGTCGTGAAGATGTTCATGGCCGAGAAGGGGCTCGACATCCCCCGGGTCGAGATCGACATCATGGCCGGCGAGAACCGCCAGACCGCCTATTCGGCCAAGAACCCGACCGGCCAGATGCCGGCGCTGGAGCTCGACGACGGGACGGTCCTGGCCGAAGTCCTGCCGATCTGCGAGTACCTCGAGGAGCTGCATCCGAACCCGCCGCTGATCGGGACCACGCCCGAGGAGCGCGCCGTCACCCGCATGTGGGCGCGCCGGATCGACCTCAACATCGTCGAGCCGCTGACAGCGGGCTTCCGCTTCGCCGAGGGCCTCGGCCTGTTCCAGAACCGCATGCGCTGCATCCCCCAGGCCGCCGACGACCTGAAGGCGATCGCGCGCGAGAAACTGGCCTGGCTCGACGGCCTGATCGCCGGCCGCACCTGGATCGCGGGCGAGCGCTTCACCCTCGCCGACATCCACCTGTTCTGCTTCCTGGAGTTCGGCGCCCAGGTCGGTCAGGGGCTCGATCCGGCGAACAGGAACCTCGCCGCATGGCGCGACCGCGTCGCCGCGCGGGCGAGCGCGACCGCGAGCTGACCACCGCTGGGGACATGATCCCGAAGGGTTCGTGTCCCCTCGCGACCGTCTCTTCAGCCTTCCAGCGACTTCAGGTCGCCGCGCATCAGCTGCAGCACGGCGGAGAAGTCCTTGCCGGCGAAACCGAGCCGGTCGAAGAGGGCGTAGAGCGCCTCGGCCTGGGCCCCCATCGGCGTCGTCGCGCCGGCCTTGGCGGCGGCCTCCTGGGCCAGCTTCAGGTCCTTCAGCATCAGCCCGGCCAGGAACCCGCCCTCGTAGTTGCGGTTCGAGGGCGCGGTCGGCACCGGCCCCGGCCACGGGCAGTAGGTGGTCAGGCTCCAGCACTGGCCCGACGACTTCGAGGCGATGTCGAAGAACCGCTCGGCCTCCAGGCCCAGCTTTTCGGCCAGGGCGAAGGCCTCGCACACGCCCAGCATCGAGACGCCCAGGAGCATGTTGTTGCAGATCTTCGCCGCCTGGCCGGCCCCCGCCCCGCCGGCGTGGATCACCGCCCGGGCCATCGGCGTCAGCACCTGCTCGACCGCCGCGAAGAGGTCCGCCTCGCAGCCAACCATGAACGCCAGCGTGCCCGCGTCGGCGGCCATGATGCCGCCCGAGACCGGGGCGTCGGCCGCCTTGAAGCCCGCCTTCGCCGCCGCCTCGGCCACGGCCCGGGCGCTCTCGACGTCGATCGTCGAGCAGTCGATCAGGAGCGCCCCCGCCGCCGCGTTCGGGATCACGTCGGCCTGCCAGACCTGGCGCACGTGAGTCCCGGCCGGCAGCATGGTCACCACCGCCTCGGCCTCGCGCACCGCATCGGCCGTCGACTGCGCGCGCCGGCAGCCGTTCGCCGCCGCCTTGTCCATCGCCGCGGCCGAGAGGTCGTAGGCCGTGACCTCGTGCCCGGCCTTGACCAGGTTGGCGGCCATCCCGCCGCCCATGTTCCCAAGGCCGATGAAAGCGATCCTCATGTCGATGGTCCTCGGATGTCTGAGTCTCTGAAGAAAGGACGCCCGGAAGGCGGCGCCTTCCGGGCGAAGTGACAGACCCGCGCCCGGGAGGGCGCGGTCTGCGCTCGCGCTATTTCATCGTCGGGATGACGAAGCTCGAATCCGAATGCGGCTCGCCCTCGGGCCAGCGGGCGGTGACGGTCTTGACCTTGGTGTAGAACTTCACCCCTTCCATGCCGTGCTGGTTGGTGTCGCCGAAGGCGCTGCGCTTCCAGCCGCCGAAAGTGTGGTAGGCGACCGGCACCGGGATCGGCACGTTGATGCCGACCATGCCGACGTTGACCTTCTGGGCGAAGTCGCGCGCGGCGCGGCCGTTGCGGGTGAAGATGGCGACGCCGTTGCCGTAGGCATGCTGGCTCGGCAGGGCGATGGCCTCGTCAAGGGTCTCGACGCGGACCATCTGCAGCACCGGGCCGAAGATCTCGTCCTGGTAGGACTTCATGGTCGGCTTGACCTGGTCGAACAGCGACGGGCCGACGAAGAAGCCGTTCTCGTAGCCCTGCAGCTTGAAGCCGCGGCCGTCGACGACGAGCTCGGCGCCCTCGTCGACGCCGAGCTGGATGTAGTCCTCGATGCGCTTGCGGTGCGCGGCCGAGACCACCGGGCCGTACTGCGCGGCCGGGTCGGTGCTGGTGCCGACGGTCAGGGTCTGCATCTCGGCGATCAGTCGCTCGCGCAGTTCGTCGGCGGTCTTCCTGCCCACGGGCACCGCCACGGGCAGGGCCATGCAGCGCTCGCCGGCCGAGCCGAAGGCGGCGCCGACGAGGTCCTTGACCGTCTGGTCGAGGTCGGCGTCGGGCAGGATCAGGCCGTGGTTCTTGGCCCCGCCCATGGCCTGGACGCGTTTCCCGTGCGCCGCGCCGGTAGCGTAGACGTAGGCCGCGATATCGGAGCTCCCGACGAAGCTCACCGCCGAGATCGCCGGGTGTGTCAGGATCGCGTCGACCGCGACCTTGTCGCCATGCACGACGTTCAGGATTCCCGGCGGGCCGCCGGCCTCGACGAAGAGTTCACCTAAGCGCACCGGGACCGAGGGGTCCTTCTCCGAAGGCTTCAGGATGAAGGCGTTGCCGCAGGCGATGGCGATGCCGAACATCCACATCGGGATCATGGCCGGGAAGTTGAACGGGGTGATCCCGGCAACGACCCCCAGAGGCTGGCGCATCGAATAGACGTCGATGCCGGGGCCGGCGCCCTCGGTGTACTCGCCCTTCAGGGCGTGCGGGATGCCGCAGGCGAACTCGATCACCTCCAGGCCGCGCTGCACGTCGCCGCGGCTGTCGGCCACGACCTTGCCGTGCTCGCTCGAGAGCAGGGCCGCCAGTTCGTCCATGCGCGCCTCGACGAGGCGCTTGAAGTCGAACATCACCCGCGCCCGGCGCTGCGGGTTGGTCGCGGCCCAGGCGGGCTGCGCCGCAAGCGCCGACCGCACCGCCGCGTCGAGGTCGGCGGCCGAGGCCAGGGCGACCCGCGCCTGAACCTCGCCGGTGTTGGGATCGAAGACGTCGCCGTAGCGACCCGAGGTCCCGGCGCTGGCCGAGCCGTTCACGAAGTGCTGGATGTCACGCATGGGCCCCGGTTTAGGCCCTGGCGCGCCTCCGCGGTATTGCAAATTTGCCCGACAACCTGTGCATTCCTGCAAATGTTCGACTGGGACGACCTGCGCATCTTCATCGCCGCGGCGCGCGCCGGGGCCCTGGCCGGGGCCAGCGCCAAGCTCGGCATCGACACCGCCACCGTCGGACGCCGCGTGGCCCGGCTGGAGACGGCCCTCAAGGCGACGCTGTTCATCCGCTCGCCCACCGGCCTGCAGCTCACCGCCGCCGGCGCCCAGCTGCTGGCCCGGGCTCTGGACGCCGAGACGGCCATGGAGGCGGTGTCCCGCTCCACGCGACCCGACCTCGTGGCCGGGACGGTGCGCATCAGCGCCGCGGAGGGGTTCGGCTCGGCCGTGCTGGCGCCCCCCCACCCCCCCCACGCCCCCCACC
>DASZQQ010000001.1:0-1600 GCA_035549595.1 Caulobacteraceae bacterium | reverse complement strand
CTGACCTTGAGCCGCGCCTCGGGCACCCTATCGGGCGGGGAGAGCCAGCGCATCCGCCTGGCCAGCCAGATCGGCTCAGGCCTGACCGGCGTGCTCTATGTGCTGGACGAGCCGTCCATCGGCCTGCACCAGCGCGACAACCAGCGCCTGCTGGGCAGCCTCAAGGGCCTGCGCGACCTCGGCAATTCGGTGCTGGTGGTCGAGCACGACGAGGAGGCGATCCTCACCGCCGACCACGTTATCGACATGGGGCCTGCCGCCGGCATCCACGGCGGCGAGGTGATCGCCGAGGGAACGCCCGAGGCGATCATGGCCGAGCCGCGCAGCCTGACCGGCCAGTACCTGACCGGACGCAAGCGCATCGAGATCCCGGACCAGCGCCGGCCGATCTCGACCAAGAAGGTGCTGCGCGTCGTCGGCGCCACCGGCAACAACCTGAAGGGCGTCACCGGCGAGATCCCGGTCGGCACCTTCACCTGCATCACCGGCGTCTCCGGCGGCGGCAAGTCCACCTTCACCATCGAGACCCTGTACAAGGCCGCGGCCCGGCGGCTGAACAACGCCTCCGACGCCCCGGCCCCGCACGAGCGCATCGAGGGGCTGGAGAACTTCGACAAGGTCATCGACATCGACCAGAGCCCGATCGGGCGCACGCCGCGCTCGAACCCGGCCACCTACACCGGCGCCTTCACCTCGATCCGCGACTGGTTCGCCGGCCTGCCCGAGGCCAAGGCCCGCGGCTACGGCCCCGGCCGGTTCAGCTTCAACGTCAAGGGCGGCCGCTGCGAGGCCTGCCAGGGCGACGGCCTGATCAAGATCGAGATGCACTTCCTGCCCGACGTCTACGTCACCTGCGACGTCTGCAAGGGCAAGCGCTACAACCGCGAGACCCTGGAGATCCTGTTCAAGGGCAAGAGCATCGCCGACGTCCTCGACATGACCGTCGAGGAGGCCGCCGACATGTTCAAGGCGGTGCCGCCGATCCGCGACAAGATGGAGACGCTGAAGCGCGTCGGCCTCGGCTACATCAAGGTCGGCCAGCAGGCGACCACCCTGTCGGGCGGTGAGGCGCAGCGCGTGAAGCTGTCGAAGGAGCTGTCGCGCCGGGCCACGGGCCGGACCCTCTACATCCTCGACGAGCCGACCACGGGCCTGCACTTCGAGGACACGCGCAAGCTGCTGGAGGTGCTGCACGAGCTGGTCGAGCAGGGAAACACCGTGGTCGTGATCGAGCACAACCTCGACGTCGTGAAGACCGCCGACTGGATCCTCGACTTCGGCCCCGAGGGCGGCGACGGCGGCGGCGAGATCGTGGCCGTGGGCTCGCCCGAGAAGATCGCCGCCGATGAGATGAGCTGGACCGGGCGGTACCTGAAGGAAGTCCTGGACCGGCACCACCACCGCCTCGCCGCCCAGGCCGCCGCGCCGGAGCCGGCCAAGGCGAAGAAGCGCTCCAAGGTCGACGCCTGAAGCCGGCCCGGTGACCGAAGACCCCCACGCCCCGCTGATCGCGGCGATCCGCGACGCCCTGGCGGCCGACGCGCGGGTCGACGGCGCCTGGCTGTCGGGCAGCCTCGGGCGCGGCGAGGGCGACGCCTTC